>RFJV01000551.1 GCA_003694775.1 Chloroflexota bacterium
AATCTCCTAATCCGCCAATTTCTTTTCCCCGGCCATCATCAGTCCCAGCTCGGCAATATCGGCCTGGTCTGCCGGAACAATGCCCATAATCTGTCCCTCGTAAATCACCGCGATGCGGTCGCTGAGGGCAATCAATTCGTCCAGGTCTTCGGAAATCAGCAGGATAGCCATCCCCTTGCTCCGCTGTTCCAGCAGGGTTCGCCGGACGGCTTCCGTGGCGCCGACATCCAGACCGCGGGTGGGGTGGACGGCAATCAGAGCCGCGGCCTCCCCGCCGGCCATCTCATCGCCGGCGGTAATTTCGCGGGCCAGAATGGCTTTCTGCTGGTTCCCGCCGGAGAGCAGCCGGGCCGGCACTCCCAAACCGGGGGTAAAAATCTGAAAAGCCTTGACCAGCCGCCGCGAGAAATCCCGGATAGGCTGGAACCGCAGGAACGGCCCGGAAGAAATCGGGGCACCGCGGTAAGCCTTCATAATCAGGTTATCGCTGACCGGCAGGTTGCCGGCCAGGCCCATCCCCAGGCGGTCGCCGGGGATGTGGCTCACACCAGCCTGGATGAACTCCCGCGGCGAACAGTTGGTCATCTCCTGGTCGCGGACGAGCACCTGCCCGGCGGTAGCCTTGCGCAGGCCGGTCACCACCTCCGACAGCTCCCGCTGGCCGTTACCGGCCACGCCGGCTATTCCCACAATCTCGCCGCTGTGGATGTCCAGCGATATTCCGCGCAGGGCAGGCAACCCCTTATCGTTCAGGGCCTCCAGGTTGCGCAGGCTGAGCACCACCGGGCCGGGGTCTACCTGCGCTTTATCCAGCCGGAACAGCACCTCGCGGCCCACCATCAGCCGGGCCAGTTCGGTTTTGTTCGTTTCGGCAATGGGCAATGTAGCAACGTTTTTCCCGTCCCGCAGAACAGTGACCCGGTCGGCAAATTTGGTCACTTCGTCCAGCTTGTGGGTAATGAAGATAACCGACTTCCCTTCTGCGACCATCCGGCGCAGGGTCTGGCCCAGCTCATCCGATTCCTGAGGGGTCAAAACCGCGGTCGGCTCATCCAGGATGAGGATGTCTGCCCCGCGGTAAAGCAGTTTCAAAATTTCCACCCTCTGCTGTTCGCCCACGGACAACTGCCAGATGTAGGCTTCGGGGTCGACATGCAGTCTGTAATGCTCAGAAATCTGGCGGACTTTCTCTTCCACGCGGCTCATATTGAGGAAAAAGCGCGGTTCGTCCAGCCCAATGATGATGTTCTCGGCCACGGTCTGGGGGGGAACCAGCATGAAATGCTGGTGCACCATCCCGATGCCCAGATTGATGGCATCGCGAGGGGAGTGAATATCGACCAGCCGGGGTTGGGTCTCTCCTCTGGGAGTCAGGTAGATTTCACCCTCGTCCGGGCGGTACATCCCGGCAAGCACGCTCATCAGGGTGCTTTTTCCGGCTCCATTTTCGCCCAGGAGGGCGTGGATTTCACCGGGATAGACGGTCAAATCGACATGGTCATTGGCAATAACACCGGGAAAACGTTTGACAATACCCCGCATTTCGACTGCGGGCGGGGGAGAAGTCTGGGTCATGCGCTGTTTCCCTTCTGGTGAGAATTGGTCGACGCGCCGCCGGCGTCGGAGGGGCCGGCGCCGGCGGACGCAATTTATTTCGTGGATTACTGCGGAATTTCACCCTTTACCCCTTCAACCAGCCAGTCGAAGGAGAGGAGCTGTTCATCGGTCATTGTTTCGCCTTCTTTGACCCGCAGTTCGCCGGTATTGTCCTTGATGGGGCCGGTAAAGGGATGCAGTTCGCCGCTGATGATTTTGGCCTTGGCGGCGTTCACTTCATCCTGCACCTCCTGCGGCACCATCTTGCCAAAGGGGGCCAGGTCCAGAATACCGTCGGCCATGTGGCCCCAGTAGGCGTGGGTTTCCCATTCGCCGTTGTGGGCCGCCTCGACGGTTTGCTTATAGTAGACGCCCCAGTTCCAGACCGGCGCGGTCAGCACTGCGTCGGGGGCCACGTCGGGCGAAATGGCGTTGTAGCCAATGGCATAGACGCCGTTTTCTTCGGCCAGCTTGTCCGGCTCCGGCGAGTCGCTTTCGCGGGCGATAACGTCGGCGCCGGCATCCAGCAGGGCCTGGGCGGCCTCACGCTCCTTGGGCGGGTCGAACCAGCTGAAAATCCAGACCGGGCGGACTTCCACATCGGGATTCACGGAGCGGGCCCCCAGGGTGAAGGCATTCATATTGCGCACTACTTCCGGAATGGGGTAGGGCGCCACGTAGCCCAGGATGTTGGTTTTGGTCATCCGCCCGGCGGTGATGCCGGCCAGATACCAGCCCTCGTAGCCGCGGCCATCGTAGATGCTGACATTGGGGGCAGTCTTGTAGCCGGTGGCGTGTTCAAACAGGACATCCGGGTATTCCTGGGCCACTTCGATGACCGAGTCCATATAGCCGAAAGAGGTGGCAAAAATCATATCGTACCCCTTTGCGGCAAAGTCCCGGATAACACGGGTGGCGTCTGGCCCTTCGGCGACCAGCTCCACGTAGTTGGTTTCCACGTAGGGCAGTTCCTCCAGCGCCAGACGCCCCTGGTCGTGGGCGTAGCTCCAGCCCAGGTCGCCTACGGGTCCTACGTAGACGAACCCGACCTTCATTTCAGTTTTTTTTTCCGCGACGGCCTCACCCATCATTGCGGTTTTGCCGCCCGCTTTTTCCGACGGCTCGCCCAGTCCTTCGGGGGCCTCGTTGGGGGCTTCACCAACCACGCCCTCAACAAAGTAGTCCATGCTGAGCATTTCGCCATCGGTCAGGCAGTTGCCCTCGGCGACCACCAGCTTGCCGTTGGCGCCCTTGATAGGCCCGCAGAAGACATCCCACTTGCCGGCCTTCATCAGCTCTTTGCGCTCTTCGATAAGCTTCTTGATGTCGTCGGGGACACGCGGGGACAGCGGGGCCAGGTCGACCACGCCATCATCCAGGCCGCCCCAATAGGACTCGCTCTTGTAAGTGCCGTTCATCACCTCGCGAACGATGTCCACGTACTTCACGCCCCAGTTCCAGACCGGGCTGGTCAGCACGGTATCGCCGACAAAGGCGGACATGTCGGAGTCGTAGCCAATGGAGACCGCGCCGGCGTCGGCGGCGGCTTTCTGCGGTTCGGTGGTGTCCTGGTGCTGGGCAATCACGTCGGCGCCTTCAGCCAGCAGGGCTTCTGCCGCTTCCTTTTCCTGCGGCGGTCCGAACCAGGTATTGGTCCAGATGACGCGCACCTCGGCATCGGGGTTCACTTCGCGGACACCCAGGGTAAAGGCATTGATGCCGCGAATCACTTCCGGGATGGGGAAGGCGGCCACATAGCCGATGATGTTGCTCTTGGTGGCCGCACCCGCCGCCAGACCGGACAGATAGCGGGGCTGGTACATCCGGCCAAAGACGGTGGAGACGTTCGGGGCGGTTTTGTAGCCGGAGATGTGAACGAACCAGGTTTCGGGGAATTCCTGGGCCACGGTAATGGTGGGGTCCATAAAGCCGAAGGAGGTGGTGAAAATCAGGTCGAAGCCTTTCTGGGCAAAGTCGCGGATGACACGTTCGGCTTCGGGGCCTTCGGGGACGTTTTCGATGAAGGCGGTTTCCACCTTGTCGCCGAACTCTTCCTCAATCATCAACCGGCCCTGGTCGTGGGCCCAGGTCCAGCCCAGGTCGCCGATGGGGGCAACATACACAAAAGCGACCTTAAACGGTTCCTCCATCTTTTCCTCGGCGGCAGGCTGTTCGGCGGGAGCTTCCTCTTTTTCTGCCGGGGCTTCCTGGGCCGGAGCCTCCTCTTTTTCCGCCGGAGCCTGGGGGGCCGGGGTCGCCGCGCCGCCGCAGGCGGCTAACAGCGCCAGTACAATTACCAGGGAGACAATTCCGAACAATCGTTTGGTCATTTTTCTCCTCCCAACATGGTATGGTTCATTGATGGGTCAGCAGAATCGGGCCAGGCGGGTCTGTTCTGCCCGGCTCATCCAACTTGGCAAGGTTTAGGCCATACACATCCCTCCTTCTGCGGTAGATAACATCCAGTATACTGCAAATTCGCCCGGTCACCAAACAGACGCCCAGGGCCGCAAACACACTTCAAACGGCCAAACGGCGTACCAATCGCAAGCGTATCAAATCGTGGCGGAAATAAGACCGTGCCCGCACCACGGGCCGGTCGTCCTGGTTGTAGCCGGTCTCGTCAAAGGCCAGAAGCACCGTCCGGTGAGACGGCAACTGCAGGGTGTCGGCCAGCCAGGGCGGCGCGTCGACAGGGACAATTTCGGTGAGGTAGTAGGCAAATTCCTGCTGGCAGAAGCGGGGCAGAAACCGGTAAATGGGACCGCGGATGTCGTCGGGGGTGTAGGGCCGGGTAATCAGGTGGGGAGGCAGATAGGTGATGGAGAAGATGACCGGCGTGTCGCCGGCCAGGAAAAGTTTTTTGATGACCAGCAGGTCAGACAGATTTTCTGCCTCCAGGCCGGCCTTGATTTCCGGTTCGACCGGCTCCTGCCGGACGCTCAGCAGTTTGACCGTTGGATTGTAGCCGTGCTGGCGAATCAGGGTTTCGTAGGGGATAATCTCTTCCAGCCGGGTCTTGACCATCAATCCGGCCTGGCTGACAAACGTTCCCGCGCCCTGCCGCCGGAAGATGACTCCCTCGGCTTCCAGCTGGCTGAGGGCATCGCGCAGGGTGTTCCGGCTGACCCCCAGCTCACGGGCCAGGTCGGCTTCGGGGGGAAACCGCCCGTCGGCGAACTCGGCGGCCCGGATACGTTGCTTGAGGTGCATTTTGACTTGCTGAACCAGTGAGGGTGTCCGTCTGAGCACCGGCATCTCCTTTGATACCTGCAGGCAAAAAGACGTTGCAAAATCGTGGGATGGTAGGATGAATCTGAACGGTGCTTGCACAATATATCACAAACGCGAGAGAAAGTCAACTGGGACGGATGGACGGGGTGCGTTTCAAATTTTGCCTGTCCCGGACGAAATTACGAATTTACGAAAGTATGAATGTTTCTTTACCTCGTATATTCGTATATTCGTGTATTCGTCTATTCGTGAAAAATTCGTGGACGGCCCCGATAGCCGGCTACTTGACAAACAGCGGCACCAGTTCAAACTTTTCCACATCAACCAGGCCGTGGTCGGTCAGCTTGAGGGCAGGGATAACCGGCAGGGCCTGGAAGCTCATGGCCATAAAGGGGTCGTGCAGGGTGGAGCCAAGCTGGTGCGCGGCCCGCAGAAGGTCATCCATCTGCCGGCGCACGGTTTCGATAGGCTGGTCGCTCATCAGGCCGGCGATGGGCAGAGGAAGCCGGGCCAGCAGGGTGTCGCCATCTGCCGCGGCCATGCCGCCGCGGGTCTCCACAATCGCCCGGACCGCGGTGAGCATGCTCTGGTCGTCCACGCCGATGACCACGATGTTGTGGTGGTCGTGGGCCACGGTGCTGGCAATGGCCCCCCGCTTGAGCCCAAAACCGTGAATCAGCCCCTTGCCGATGCGTCCGGTTGCCAGATGCCGTTCGATGACGGCGATTTTCAGGATGTCGCGCTCCGTATCGGCGACTACCTTGCCGTCGCGGCGGGGCGTTTCTTCTATCAGGTGGTGGGTGATGAGCTGGTCCGGGATGGCCCCGATGACCCGCGCCCGTTCGCCCTGCACGTCGATATTGAAATTGACGTGCGTCCAGTCCACGTTGACCGAACTGCGCAGAACACTGGCCCGGCCCGGACGGTCCCAGGGAAACATTTCGCCGTCTCTGGCGACCAGCTTGCCGCCGCGGAATACCATTTCTGCCAGCGGCGCCTGCAGGTCGGAAAAGACCATCAGGTCGGCCCGGCGACCGGGGGCAATGGCGCCGCGGTCGTGCAGGTGGAAGTACTCCGACGGGTTGAGCGTGGCCATCCGGAAGGCGGTTACCGGCGGAATGCCTTCGGCAATGGCAACGCGCACCATATAGTCGATACTGCCCTGCTCCAGCAGGTCGGCAGGCTGGCGGTCATCGGTGCAGAAGCAGATGCGCCGGCTGTTTTCGGGGGTGACCATCGGCAGGAGGGCCTTCAGGTTGTGGGCGTTGGTGGCCTCGCGGATGAAAATGTACATCCCCAGCCGGAGCTTTTCCAGGGCCTCGTCCACGGTGGTGCACTCGTGGTCACTGCCGATGCCGGCGGCAATGTAAGCATTGAGCTCCTTGCCGACCAGTCCGGGGCAGTGCCCATCTTTGACCCGCTTCTTGAAGGAGCGCAGTTTGTTCAGCACTTCCTCCGCGCCGTAGACCACGCCCGGAAAGTTCATCACCTCGGCCAGCCCCAGGACATATTCTTCCCGCTGGAGCGGTTCCAGGTCGTACCATTCCAGGGATGCGCCGGTGGTTTCCATATGGGTGCTGGGAACACAGCTTGGGGCGTTGACATACACGCTCAGGGGGTTGTACTTTGCCATTTCCAGCATGTAGCGGATGCCTTCCAGCCCCAGAACATTGGCAATTTCGTGCGGGTCGGTGACAACGGTGGTGATGCCGCGGGGCACCACGGCGCGGGCAAATTCCGGCGGGGGGACCATGGCGCTTTCAATGTGGACGTGGCTGTCGATGAGACCGGGGGCCACGTACCGCCGCTCAAGGTCGATTTCCTCTTTGGCCTCGTACGCTCCCAGGCCGATGATGCGGGAGTGGGCAATGGCGATGTCGGTTTCGATTATCTCGCCGGTGAAGACATTAATGACTCTGGCGTTCTTCAAGAGAAGGTCTGCCGGCTCATCGCCGCGGGCAATTCTTACACTTTGCGCTAACTCCATTGTGCGCCTCCTTGGTTAAGGATGAAGTTTGTTAAGTGATGAAGGATGACGGGGGGCCAGTGACGAACGGCGAACGATAGCTATCGTCAATCGCTTCATCTCCAAAAGCATGCCCTGACACCTGAGCATCAGGCAGGGCATTATTAAACAGAAATTATCGCCCGAAGGGAGAAATTTGCCAAATCCGGCCCTGAATTTGGGCTGAAGACAGCAAGAGCGCGGCTCCCCGCGCCCTTGTCTGGTGGTCATTTTGTTGAAACCGCTCAGGCTTTTATTTCTGTTTGACTTCCAGCTCGTATTCCAGGGGGCCGATGTCGTGATTGTATACCTTGATGTAATAGGTATGGTTCGACATCAACTGCCCATCCCAGACCACCCGCAGACTGCGCGGGTCGCCGGACTGGTCAAAGGCCACACTGCTGGTTCCCAGGGGTTTCAGCCGGTCCACGTCGCCGCGCATCCAGATATGGAGCTGACTGCCGGGATAGATGGCAAAATCGGCGTGGCGGGCGCGGATGTCGTCCTGGGGGGTGGTGGTCAGGTAAATTTCAAAATCGCGAGGCACAGACTTTTCCCCGCCACTGCCAAAGGAGAAGCGATACCACCGCTCTTCGCCGGCATCCAGCGCGGCGGTGACCTGCCCGACCTTCAGCGGCAGGGCCGCAGTGGGGGCACTGCCCGGCTCAGGCGGCGGACCGGGACGGGTCGGCGGGGAGGCCTGGTAGGGAATCCGGCCAGAAATGCCGGCCCGGTGCAGGGTGGGATTCCCCAGCTCCGCGTTTTCCACATCGTTGGGGAAGAGGTAGTAATCGACCACGTCGGCAGTGCCGTTTTTGACCTTGATGAAGTACCGGTCGCCGTCCACCAGCGTGCCGGACCAGAGGCGTTCACCCGTGTTGGGGTCTTCATCACGCGATACCCACATCCCCGCGCCGATGTTGGTCAGGTAATCGGCGTCGCCCCGCTCCCAGATATGGTACTGGCTGGCCGGGATTATCTCGAAATTGATGCGGTTGCTGGTATAGCCCACCCGCGGGGTGAAGAACATGGTCAGCTTGAGGTCTTCAAAGGGGTCGTCGTCGAAGTCATCCCGTATCAGGCTGTACCAGTGTTCACCGTAGGGGGGCAGTCGCCCGCTGTTGACGTGGTTGAAATCAAATTCCAGGGGGTTGTTGGGATAGATGTTCACCGGGGTATAGGCTTCGTCCGGCGGGATGGGTTCTGCCGGCGGGTCGGGCGGATTGTCACCGCCGCCGGTTGGGCCGCCGGGGTCTTCGGGGTTGGGATTTTTGAGCGTGCTGAGCGGGATAGCCAGCCAGCCCAGCGAGTCGGCCTGGAGAAGCCAGCGAGCCGCGGCCTCGGCAGACTGTCCCTCGATGGCCTGGGCCGTGAGCCGCCACAGGGTTTGCGGGTCGGCCTGGGCCGGGTTGGGCGCGCTGGAAATGGGGGTGGCGGTGGTCACAATCCAGCCGACGGCCTGGGCCTCCTGCATCCAGGCCGCGGCCTGGTCGGCAGACATATTTTCTACGGCCTGGGCGGTGAGCGTCCAGGCCAATTGGCGGGCGTTCAAGGCCTCGTTGCTACCGGCGGTGGCCCGGAAGCTGGCCGGGGTGGCGCCGGATACCGCCGGCTGTTCCGCCCTGGCTTCCAGGGTGTAGTCGATGCCAAAGGGAGACTGGTTGAAAACACGCACAAAATACCGTTCGGTGGGGGCAACGCGGCCCGTCCAGAAGGCTTCAACCGTATTGGACGCGGCACGCAGGGGGGAGCGCAGACCGGCCCCCAGCACCTCCTGGGGGGAGCTGTCCTGGAACCAGCCGGTATCCTGCGGCTGGACCAGCACCTCAAAGTTTATCTGGTCCGGCCCGATGAGGGCCTCACTTTCGTACCGCATTGCCAGAGAAATCCACGACAGGCCGTTATCTTCGAACATGTCGCGGCTGTACACGTACCAGTCCTCTTCGCCGGGGTTCAGGTGGCTGAGGTTGACCCCCGGCGTGAGCGGCTGGGCATTCTGCGGGGATTTTCCTACGGTGGACTTGATGGAGAAATCGAGGAAGCGACTGCCGGGAGTGGTGTTGGCAAAGACCGGTACAGCCACCAGCAGAAGGGCTATCACCACCAGACTGTATCCGAACAGGGTTTTGTAGGTTAATTTTGCCGTTTTGACCTTGATTTTCATCTGTTAACCTGCCCGTTTGTCGCTTGCTAACTCGTCATTGGACACTTCTAGCTTACCATAAAACATGGGGGAAGTCAATTATGTCAAGTGAAGGGGGTGTTTCAAATTTTTGCCTGTCCCGGCAGAATCGGGGACGGATTTTGCGTTTCTGGCCGTCCGCGAATAGGGCACGAATTCACGAATGGATTGTCTCCCCTGAAAATAACGTTTCGGTAGGGGCGGGTCTGAGACCCGCCCCTACCGAAACGTTATTTTCAGGGGAGACAATCCATTCGTGAATTCGTGCCCTATTCGCGGACGGCCAGAA
>RFJV01000095.1 GCA_003694775.1 Chloroflexota bacterium
AATTCCTTGTCAGAAACATGAATTGGCTTGGACATAATATTTGCTCCTTATAGCTGGTTTGAATTTTCTTGAGCTGGTTACCTCGCTGGATACCCCCCAGGGGTATCCAGTATCCAGGCGGGATTATAAGCTTTTCTTCGGGCCTGTCAAGTTTACTCTCTGGAGAAACCGGCAGGCCATCTTAATCTTCAGCTCCTTGATTAGACGGAGCACAGCGGTAGATTCTTACTTCCCCGGTAACTGCTCAGCCGTCCACGAATAAAACACGAATTCACGAATAACGAACGTCGCCGGCGGTGCTGGTGAGCAATACGTGTCATACGCCAAGACATCGTTCCGCATAGCGGGCTTAGAGCCTATCCGAAAATTCATATAGGGTCTATCTACGGGTAGGCGAAGGCAATGCCTTCGCCTACCCAGGGTGGTTTTTCGGATAGGCTCTTATTAACAACGTAAGAACCGCCAAGACATCGTGCCGACCCCGGCCATCCCTCTGCCGGGGACAGGTCGCGAATTCGTAAAAAATTCGCGGACAGCTGAACCGTACGGCGTGCTTTAATACGGCGGGTGATTATGTCTAATTCTGCTAAATTATGGTATAATGTAACCGCGTAGAACAGCAATAGTCGCGCCAGCCGCGGCACATCCAGACGGCTATCCCACAAGCGAGGCGTCCGATGAAGGGGTTGATGAGCGTACTCAAAGATTTCTATATTCGGTTTCTGGTGTGGCTGGGGGCCGCGCCGCCACCCGGCTACGAATTTTTGATTCGTGAACAACCCGGCCCCAAACAGTACACGGTTCAGCCGGGCGACACGCTGTTTTCGGTGGCCAGAAAGTTCGGCGTCAATTACCGCCAGATTGCCAGGGCCAACGGGCTGGAAGAAACCGCCGCACTCTCTCCCGGCCAAACGCTGGTCATTCCGTCGCCGGGAGAACCGGCTGAAGAAGAACCGCCGGAGTCTCCACCTGCGGTTTCGCCGCCGCCGGTAGAGACCCCCACTGCCCCGCCACCTGTGGAGACCAAAACAGAAGCCCCAACCGTGCCTCCATCCCCCCCACCGCGGCCGGTCGAGCCAGAACGACCACCGGCGGTGGAACTGGAAGCAGAAGCCCCGCCGCGGCCGGTCGAGCCGGAAATAGAAACCCGGCCGGCCCCGCCGGTTGAGAAGACCGGAGCAGAAGCCCCGGTCGTGTCCCCACCTCCCCCGCCGCGGCCGGTCGAGCCAGAACGGCCACCGGCGGTGGAGCTGGAAGCAGAAGCCCCGCCGCGGCCGGTCGAACCGGAAAAACCGTCCGTGGAGGAAGAACCGTTCCGCTATACCGTTCAGCGCGGGGACACGCTCAACGCCATTGCCCGCAAATACGGCGTGCCGGTGGAACGGCTCATCGAGGCAAATAATATTGTCAATCCCAACCTGATTTTCCCCGGCCAGAAGCTGGTCATTCCCGGTTATCTGGCCGAACAGGCCGGCGCGGCTCCGCCCAGAGAACTGGCCCGGATTCGGGTTCAGCCGGTGGTGGGTACAGACCCCGATTTCCCGCCGCAGGGACCGGCCGAAGCCGTGCGGGCGCTGTATGTCAGCTATTTTGCCATTGGTCACCCGGAAATCCGGGCCCAAATTTTCAAACTGCTGGATACCACCGAGTTCAACGCCGTGGTGCTCGATGCCAAAGGCGACCACGGCCTTATCAGCTATCCCACCAATCTGGCCCTGGCCCAGGAGATTGGAGCTAACCGGCCCACGGTAAAAGAGTTTGCCGGCCTGATGGGGGCGCTGAAACAGCGCCGGGTGTTTACCATTGCCCGCATTGTGGTGTTCAAAGACCCTCTGCTGGCGCGGCACAAGCCGGAGTACGCGGTCAAAATCCGGCGTCCCGATGGCGCGCTGGAAGTATGGCAGGATGCCGACCGGTCGGGCTGGACCGACCCCTTCCTGAAACCGGTGTGGGATTACAACATTGCCCTGGCGGTTGAGGCGGCCAAACAGGGCTTCGATGAAGTGCAGTTTGATTATCTTCGCTTCCCTGTCCCGGGGCAGGGGGGCACACTGTACTTTTCTCAGGAGGCCAGCCGCGAAACCCGGCTGGCGGCGGTTAACGGCTTTCTGAGCATCGCCAGGGGACAGCTCAAGCCGTACGGGGTGCAGATTGCCGCGGATGTGTTCGGCTACACCTGCTGGCGCAAAGATGACATGCTGATTGGACAGGACATCGACCGGATGGGGCAGTATCTGGACGTGCTGTGCCCGATGCTGTATCCCTCCACCTTTGGGAGCGGCATTCCCGGCTACAAGAATCCGGTTGCCCACCCCTACGAAGTGGTCTACGAAAGTGCCCGCCGGGCTGTGGAACGGGTGCAGAAGACCGGCTGTGCAGTCCGGCCCTGGATACAGGATTTTGCCGACTACCGCTTCGACCGGCGGGAATTTGGCCGGGAGGAGATTCAGGCTCAGATTCGCGGCTGTTTCGACGCCGGATGTGCCGGGTTTATGGTCTGGAACCCGCGGACAACCTATACCGGCAGTGCCTACGCCCCGGCAAAGAAGCAAATACCTGCAGACGCGGGATAACCCCCGTGAATAGCTACCAGAATGTCGGAATTACAACAGATACAAAAAAATTCGTTTTTTAATATTCACACAATTGAATAGTTATGCTATACTGGATTTGACCCTTTCCTGTAGAAACCGGGATGAGCATCGGGTACAGTCAGCCCGATGGTTCCGTTCCAGGACTTCCGGGATACAGCCAGTCTACCACCTTACCAACTATTCACTTTACCAGACAGGGCTGGCTATGGGCGGTTCGACCTTCCCGTCGCGGTCCTGGTATCTCCCCGTATTTCCCCATTATCCCCATCCCTTGACCACAGTTTCAGCCGCTGTGTCTGAAAAGTGAACAGTTCTGCTTTACCGCGATTTTTTGGAGACGGTGACATGCTGTACACATTGGACCAGTTTGTTCTATATCATCCTCGCCAGATTGATTTACGAAAGTACCCTCGCTGTGCGATTACGCACCTGCCGCTTCCCCCTGAAACCGCAAAATACAAGGATGCACCGGGGCATGAGGACGTATGGGAATTGATTGTCCCTTTATTTCCGGAACTGGAAGATACCATCCGGCGTGATGGTGACGGTTCAATCATCATTGATGGCCCGGTCATCCGGATGTTTTTCTATGCCTGGGCTTACACCGACGAAACCGCCCCCGACATTATAGAGAAGGTAGAGGCGGCCCGCGAGCAGGTATTCCTGGCCCTGGCTCGCCAGTTTGCCGCGGGTGCCTCCGATAGTCTCAGATAAACCGGCCAGATTCCCCGTTTTTTCCCGTTGTTTTTCCCGAATTCCCCTTGACAAAATCATTCTTTCATGTTATATTGTGAACGTTCACATTGTGAACGTTCACATCAAGACCTGCTTTGCCAGAGGTGCATGTTGGCGACGACAAGGAAGCGCGTCACAATCAAAGATGTAGCCGCTGAAGCCGGCGTATCTTACCAGACCGTTTCGCGCGTCATCAACCACCACGCCAGCGTTCGCCCCGAAACCCGTGCCCGCGTGCTGGAGGCCATCGAGCGGCTCAACTTCCGCCCCAACCTGGCCGCCCGCGGCCTGCCCCAACAGCGCACCTTCATCATCGGCCTGGTCATCCCCTACGAAGCCGATTACCTGTTCCGAGACCCCCACCTGCTCGCCCAAATCAGCGGCATCGACGCCGAAGCCAACGCCCGCGGCTACAACCTCCTGCTGTCTACCGAAGGCGGCTCCGGTGACGACCTGGAAGCCTTTGAGCGCCTTCTCCGCAACCAGGTAGCCGACGGCGTGCTGGTGGTTGAAACCGCCCGCAGTCATGCCGGCTGTGCCTTGCTGGCCCGGGAGCAGTATCCATTTGTCAGTCTGGGGTATGCGCCGGGCGCGCCCCCATCGTGTGCCGTCCACGCCAACGACCGGGAAGGGGCGCGGCAGGCTACCCTCCACCTGCTGAAAAAAGGACACCGCCGCATCGGCATCATCAACGGCCCGCCCACCGGCGCGGTGCAGGCCATGGAAGAGCGGCTCACCGGCCACCGGCAGGCCCTGCAGGAAGCCGGCCTCACTTTTGACCCCACCCTGATGGTGTACGGTGACTACACCCGGCCCAGCGGTCAGCGGGCCACGGAACAGCTTCTGGCTCTGCCCGACCCGCCTACGGCCATCTTTGCCTTCAACGACCGGATGGCGATGGGCGCTATCTGGGCTATCCGCGCCGCCGGCCGGCGCGTCCCCGACGACATCGCCGTGATTGGTTTCGACGACATCCCCGCCGCCGCCGATTTCTCCCCACCCCTGACCACCGTTCGACAGCCCAGCAAGGAGGCCGGGGCAACCGCCACCCGCATCTTGTTCGACATCATCGAGGGGAATCCCCCCCCGGCAACTGAAGTAGTTCTGCCGGCTGAATTCATCATCCGGGAATCGGCCTAGATTCAAGCATCTTTGAAAGGAGGTGGTCAATCGCCGAAGATTGTTTTCTACACCGCTGTAACCGTTTATCATTGTTGAACCCATAAAATTTCTCAGGAAAAGGGGAGAGAAAAAAATGAAACGATATGCAAAAATGTTAAGCATCCTGCTGACCATCGCCGTCCTGAGCGGTCTGGCGATTGCCTGCGGGGCACAGCCCACCCCGGAAACCGTCACCAAGGTCGAGACGGTGGTGGTCGAAAAGGAAAAGGTGGTCACCCAGGAAGTGGAAAAAGTGGTGACCAAAGAGGTAGAAAAGGTTGTTGAAAAGGAAGTGGTTAAGGACGTCAACCCGATTATCTACAACTCCTACAACGGCGACCCCGAACCGCGGCGCGTCGACGAAATGCTGGTCCAGATGTTCAACGAACAGCACCCCGAAACGCCTGTCCAGCACTCCATCATTGCCCACGAGGATTTCAAGCAGGCCATCCGGGCCTACCTGGTGGCCGACCCCGCGCCCGATGTCATGACCTGGTTCGCCGGCAACCGGGCCCGCTTCTTCATCGACAAGGGCCTCATTATGGACATCAGCGACGTGTGGGAGTCTGAGGGCTGGAACGAAGATTACCCCAAGGGCTTCCAGGCGCTCTCTACCGTGGACGGCAAGCAGTACTTCCTGCCCAGCAGTTGGTACTGGTGGGCCATCTTCTACCGCAAGTCGGTCTTTGAAGAGAACGGCATCACCCCGCCCGAAACCTGGGACGAACTGCTGGCAACCTGCGACGCCCTCAACGACAAGGGCATCATCCCCATCACCATCGGTACCAAGTTCCGCTGGACTGCCGCGGCCTGGTTCGACTACATCAACATGCGCCTCAACGGGCCGGAGTTCCACCGCGACCTGATGCTGGGGAAGGAAAAGTACGACGACCCGCGCGTCCGGGCCGTGTTCGACAAGTGGAACGAGCTGTTTGAGCACAACTGCTTCATCGACAACGCCGCGGCCTACAGCTGGCAAGATGCTCTGGACCCGTTCAACCGCGGCGAGGCCGCCATGTACCTGATGGGCCAGTTCATCCTGGACAGCGTGGCCGAAGAAGTAAAGGATGACGTGGACTTCTTCCGCTTCCCCATCATCGACCCGAACGTGCCCATTGGTGAAGACGCCCCCACCGACGGTTTCTTCATGTCCGCCAATGCCCGCAACCCCGAAGGCGGCAAGAAGTTCCTGGCCTTTATGGGGAGCGTGGAAGCCCAGACCATCATGGTCAAAGAACTGGGCCGCCTGCCGGTACACACCAAGGTGGACCCCTCCCTGTTCAACCCGATGCAGTTGAAAGGTATCGAGCTGATTAAGGGTGCCGACCTGGTGATGCAGTTCTACGACCGCGACACTACCCCGGAAATGGCCGACGCCGGTATGAACGGCTTTATGGCCTTCTGGGATGACCCCGCCGCCATCGATGACATCCTGGCCGACCTGGAAGCCACGCGGCAGGAAGTCTTTGCTGAAGAATAAAGCGTAATTCCCTCTCCTGGGGTCTGACGGGGGTGGCCGG
>RFJV01000011.1 GCA_003694775.1 Chloroflexota bacterium
CAGCCGCGCCGAAATACCGGCCTGCCCGGAAACGGTCAGCCCGCCGCCCACCACCAGACCGGCAACCACCAGCAGAGCACTGCCTGCCGGCCAGAATTGGATTATCTTTTTCAACCAGTCAATCAATAGAAAATACCTCAAATGTAACTGCCCAGACCAAGAGAAAAATCCGGTAACGCGTTATAAATTCCGGCCATCTCACATAACACGTAAATCGTAACCCGTAATTTTCCGTTCTTACGTTTTACGTGTTACGTGTTACGCCTGATTGTCGGCAAAAAGGCCAACTTAAGCAAAAGTTCACCCAAACCGGAGCAGTTACTAAGTATACGTTCCGCGGGGTGGACTGTCAAAACAGGTAGCAGGGTAGCAGGGTAGCAGGGTAGCAGAGTAGCAGGGTAGCAGGGTAGCAAGGTGGCAGGGGGGAAGGAAGGTAGTCCCGGCATCCCTATGCCGGGCAAGGTAGCAGGTAGCAAGGTAGCAGGGGTGCAGGGTAGCAAGGGAGCAGAGTAGCAGGGGGGAAGGAAGGTAGTCCCGGCATCCCTATGCCGGGCAGGGTAGCAGGTAGCAAAGTAGCAAGGAGCGTTCGTCGTTTGTCGTTTGTCGTTGGTCATTCGTCATTCGTCGTTCGTCTGCTCCAGCAAACGGAAGACCAGCCGGTAAATCTCCTTGAGGGGGATGCCGTGTTCCTGGGCCAGGCGGCGGCAGTCCTCATACTCCGGCAGGATATTGACCACCTGCTGGCCCAGCCGGGACAGCTTGACCCGTACCGGTCCGTACGGGGTCTGCACGGTCTGGTGTTCGCGCTGGAGCATATGCTTGGTGACCGGGTAGGTGCGCACCCCGATGCTGGTGGACTCGGCAAAGATGATAGCCAGCAGGTCATCCACCGAGTCCGGGTGGGCCAGCACGTGCAGAAGCACGCCGGGCCGGCTTTTCTTCATCTGCACGGGGATGAGCAGGACATCCAGGGCGTTGGCCGCCAGCAGGCGTTCGGACAGGTGCTCAAACCACTGGGGGTTCATATCATCGATGTTGGCTTCGATGACCACCGCGGGGCCGTCGTGGTAGCCACCGGGACCGGGGGGTGCGGTGTGCTGTTGGGGGAAGGGGGTCCGGTTGACCTGCCGGGCCGCGGGCGGGTCAGCCGGACGCCCCAAAAAGGCGCGCAGAACGTTGGGAAACTCCCGCTCCCGCGTGCCCGCGCCGTACCCCACGGCCTCTACCACCATCGACGGCATCGGGCCAAAGGTCTTGGCCAGGGTGGAGACGATGGCCGCGCCGGTAGGTGTAACCAGCTCCCCGCGGGTCTGGCTGGTGTACACCGCCGCGCCTTCCAGCAGGTAGGCCGTGGCCGGGGCCGGAACCGGGTACAGCCCGTGGGCGCACTGCACAAACCCGCCGCCCAGATGCAGGGGCGAAGCGACCAGCCGGTCGATGCCCAGGTATTCCAGGCCAATGGCCGTGGCCGTTACGTCGATAATGGCATCTACGCCCCCCACCTCGTGGAAGTGCACTGCATCTGGCGGGACCCCGTGCACCCGCGCCTCGGCCTCGGCCAGCCGGGTGAAGATTCTGGCCGCGGTTTCTTTGACCCGCGGGGACAGGTCGCTCCCTTCCAGCAGAGACAGGATGTCGGACAGGCCGCGGTGGGCCGCGTGGGTGTGGGCGGCATGGGAGTGAGCATGCCCCGCGTCCGGCGTGTCGACCTCCACAAAGCCGGCATCGGCCAGATGTTCGTCCCCACCGGAGAGCAGATGCACTTCAAAACGGCGGGCCTGCACCCCGCGGCGGCTGACCGTTTCCGTGTGCAGGCGGTAGCCGGACAGTGGCAGTTTGTGCAGTTCCTGCTGTAAAAAGGCCATATCCAGCCCCAGGTCCAGCAGGGCGGCAACCATCATATCACCGCTGATACCGGCGAAGCAGTCCAGGTAAAGTAGCGACATTTCCCCGACCGGTTCAGGCAAAGCAGACCGACACACTGCCCAGGCGGTCAAAATCGGCCCGGATGGTATCGCCGGCGGTCACAAATGGGGCAATGGACAATGAGCCGGACAGAACAATCTCGCCGGCCTTGAGGCTCAGGCCGAACTCCGCCAGCTTGTTGACCAGCCAGGCCACCGCGGCCGCAGGATGGCCCATCGAGGCCGCGCCGGCGCCGCTTCCTACCAGCTCCCCATTCTTGTACAGGGCCATGCCGACCAGCCGCAGGTCGAGCGCCTCCACCGGTGTCAGCCGGTCCCCCAGCACCAGCCCTGCCGAAGAGCCGTTGTCGGCGATGGTGTCCTGGATTTTGATTTTCCAGTCGCGCACCCGGCTGTCGATGATTTCCAGGGCCGGCATGACCCCGCGGGTGGCGGCCAGCACATCGGCGATGGTGACACCGGGGCCGGCCAGGTCGCGGCCCAGGATGAAGGCAATTTCCCCCTCACAGCGGGGCTGGAGCAGGGTCGCCGCGGGCACGGACTGGCCGGTCGAGACCACCATATCATCGAACAGGTGGCCGTAGTCCGGCTCCGACACGCCCAGCATTTCCTGCATGGCTTTACTGCTCAGGCCAATCTTCCAGCCGACTACCCGCCGGCCTTCGGCCTGCCGCCGCCGGGCCAGGGCCAACTGCACCTGGTAAGCCTGGGCAATGGTGATGTCCGGAAAGCGGTCGGTCAGCGGGTCAACGGGAACTCGCTGTTGCTGAGCCTGGTACAGCTCAGCGGCTAACTGTTCTGGATTGATGGATGTGGTCATGATGACACCTCATTTAAAGGATGAAGGATGAAGGATGAGGGATGAGGGATGAAGGATGAAGGATGAAGAAAAAATTTCCCTTTCCCTACTTCCTCCCTGCGCCTGCAGGGATATTTACTATTGGAATCAGGGCCGGCTCAGCCTGGTTCATACTGCCTCGCTGGTAGCCGGCCAGGTCCAGAGTGACATAAGTATAGCCCAACTGCCGGAAATGGGCCACTACCTGCGGGGCCATGTCCAGCAGGCGGGGCATATCGTCCGGGGCGACCTCGATGCGGGCGATGGTGTCGTGATGCCGCACCCGGAACTGCCGGAACCCTGCCTGCCACAAGAATTCTTCGGCGGCTTCCACCTGGGCCAGCTTTTCCACGGTAATCCGGGAGCCGTAGGGAAATCGGGAGCCCAGACAGGCAAAGGCCGGTTTGTTCCACACCGGCAGGTTGAAATGTTCGGCCAGGGCGCGGATGTCGGCTTTGCTGAGGCCGGCTTCCTTCAGAGGGGCACGGACGCCGTGCTCCCCCGCGGCCTGCCGGCCCGGTCGATGGTCGCCGTCATCATCCTGGTTTTCGCCGTAGGCAATCCAGCGGAATCCCAGCTCTCCGGCCAGCTTTTCCAGATGGGTAAACAGTTCGGTTTTGCAGAAGTAGCACCGGTTGACCGGATTGGCCGCGTAGCGCGGGTCGCTGACCTCCTGGGTTTTGATAACGATGTGCCGGACGCCAATCTGCCGGGCCAGTTCCTGGGCCTCGCGCAGTTCCCGCCGCGGCAGAGAGGGCGAGTCCGCGGTTACGGCCACAGCCTTTTCCCCCAGCACGTCGGCGGCCACCTTTGCCAGCAGAACGCTGTCCACCCCGCCCGACATGCCGATGACCACATCCCCCATTTGGGCCAGTATCCGGCAAAGCCGGTCGTATTTTGTTTGCAGTTCGGTATTCATATCGACTCCTCGTCAAGCTGGTTTATCAGGCTGGCGGCAAATCCGGCGCCAAAGCCGTTGTCTATGTTGACCACCACCACCCCGGAAGCACAGCTGTTCAGCATACCCAGCAGGGCGGCCAGGCCGTTAAAGCTGGCCCCATAGCCCACGCTGGTCGGCACGGCAATGACCGGCCTGCGCACCAGACCGCCGACCACGCTGGGCAGAGCGCCTTCCATCCCGGCCACCACCACCAGCACCCGCGCCGACATTATCAGGTCCACGTGGGCCAGCAGGCGGTGCAGACCGGCTACTCCCACATCGAACAGCCGCGCCACCCGGTTGCCCATAACTTCGGCGGTCAGGGCGGCTTCTTCGGCCACCGGGATGTCCGACGTGCCGGCACTGATGACCAGCACCGTTCCACCCCGTTTGGGCAGGGGCGACCGCTCCACCACAATCATCCGGGCCTCCGGGTGGTAAACCGCCTCCGGCACAACCCGGCGCACCGCGTCGGCCATTTCCGCAGTGGCGCGGGTGGCCAGCACCGGGCCGGGATGTTCGGCCAGCCGGGCCACAATGGCCGACACCTGGTCCGCGGTTTTGCCCTGGCAGAAGACCACCTCCGGAAAGCCGGTGCGCAGGGCGCGGTGGGAGTCCAGATGGGCAAAGCCCAGGTCGGTAAACGGCAGGCGGCGGAGCGTGTCAACCGCCTGGTCGATGTTGACCTGCCCCGCCTGCACCTGCTCCAGCAGATGACGGATGGTTTTTTCGTCCAATCTCCAACTCCCAATCAAAAACAAGGTGACGGTTCCCGCCTGGCAACCGTCACCTTTGGTTTACAGCCGTTTTTTTACGGCAGGTCTGCTTTAGCGGAGACCGGCCATTTCCTGGAGCATATGCCAGTTTGCCAGCCGGTCGGCCTGGGCGGCCAGCAGGCTCGGCGACGGGTTGCCGTCCTTGTCGAAGTGCTTGGCAAAGCGGCCCTCGGTGCGGGCAAAGCTGATGAAGTCGATGCGCTCGCCGGTCTTGGGAACCACGTACCAGTCCTCTTTCTGGGCCGGGTTGCCCTGCAGGCTCAGGCGTTCGCGGATGGTATCGCCTTTACGCGGGTCGTAAATAAACACCGGGAAGGCCCGCGATTCAACGGCCAGCTTGGACTGGTGGCGGCTCATGTTGTCGCCAACGCCGTGCTCCGGCTGGCAGGTGGTGTAGGTATTCACGATAGCCGGGCCGTCGAAGCTGGCCGCTTCGAGGACGGCCTTGTAGAAGTGGTTCGGGATGGAAGCCACGGTCTGGGCGACAAAGGTGTTGGGGTGCATCATGGCAATCCGGCCCAGCTCCTTGCGCAGTTCCTGCTTGCCGTGTACGGCTGACCCGAACTGGCTCATCTTGGTTTCCTGGGCAGTGAAGCTGGCCGTGGAGGACTGCCCGCCGGTGTTGGAATAGACCTGGGTGTCCAGCACCAGCACCTTGATGTTCAGTCCGGAGGCCATCAGCCGGCTCAGGCTCTGGAAGCCGATGTCCAGCATGGCCCCGTCGCCGCCGATGACCCACAACTGCTTGTCCTGCCAGCCCAACTGGTTCCAGCGCAGGCGGATGCCGATGGCGTCTGCCGGGGCGTTTTCAAACAGGCTGTTCGTCCACGGCACCAGGTAGGGGTTGAAGGGATAGGTACTGCCGTAAACGGTGTTGCATCCGGTAGCGGCCACAATGCCGATGTTTTCCGCGCCGTACTTGTAGCCCAGCGCGGCCAGCCACATCCGCAGAACGGTGGCCTCGCCACAGCCGGCGCAGGAGCCGGCCCCGCCCACGTACAGAAGGCTCTGCTCGGCCAGCATCATATCCACCGCCACCCGGTCGTTGATGAACCGTTCCGGGGTGGGCGGCAGTTTGCGGAAGAAGTTGATGCTTTTCTGGTAGATGGGGACGGTGGTATCTTCCTTTTGAATCATCTTCAGGGCGTTGTAGCCCAGGTCTTCGCAGGCTTCCACGCACTCGGCGCACCCCTTGCACTTGGTCGGGTCGATGAAAATGCCGAACATGCCCGGCTTTTCGCCTTTGCGCTGGGGTACGGTGTAGAACTTGTTGGTTTTGGCAAACTGCCGGCGCATAAAGTCGGCTTCTTTGGGGTTGGCAATCTGGCTCAGTTCTGCTTCCAGAACGTCTTCTTCCACCACCTTGCCGAGAATGGCCGTGTCGGGGCACTCGTTGACGCAGGTCATACAGGCCACGCAGTTTTCGTGGATGAATTCGGGGATTTCCGGGGCGATGTAGCTGAAGTCGCGCAGAATGCCCGTCCCGGCGGGGACGATACTGCGCGCCACCCGGATGTCAGCCGGCAGGTCATCGTCCGCGCCCTGGTTGTAGCTGGTCACAACCTGGTCAAAGAAATCCTGTACGTCGATAATATCGGGGCTGTAGCCACTGCCGCCGTTGGTTTTTGTTTTGGTGACTTTGGTAATATCTACGGTATCGGTTGTCACTCCCATTTTATTCCTGCCTTTCTGGTCAGTTCAATTCCGGTTTAACCGATGAAATTCATCCGGGGCTAAACAAACAGCTCTACGGTTGCCCGCGGGTCGAGAATGGGATTGGTGATGTCGGAGGCCAGGCATTCGGGGGGCAGTTCGAACACTTCGGAGTACCCGCGGCGAATGGCCCGCAGGTTGGCCTGCACCACAGCCTCGCCCCGTTTGCCAAAGTATTTGCGGATGGCTTTTTCGACCCCCGCCATCAGCTCTTCTTCGTTCAGACCGGCCTGTTCGGCAAAGGGGGTCACCTTCAGGAAGATGCCCAGCAGAACAATGCCCTGCATACGCACTTCCAGGTCTGGCGAAGGGGCTTCTTCGCGGGCAATTTTGGCCGCGTCGAGGGCCAGCACCCGGAGCTGTTTTTTGCGGATTTCCTCTTTGGCCCAGGGCGGCACGTTGGCCCATACCTCTTCGGGCGTGGTTTTGGGGGTCTGGATGAAAACCGTTCCCCCTTGTTTGACCCCTTTCAGCGGGTTGCCGTAGAGGAAGGCGTTCACATCGTTCAGGGGGACAAAGTCCACGTTGGTCAGTTCGGAATGCATGCGGATGCGGTCGTCGGCCACAGTGAGGTAGTAGGTGGTGGGCAGGCCCTTCTTTTCCGAGCCGTACTTGGGATAGGCCTGCACCTTCTTGCCGAATACGTCGCCGGCGATGGTGGCGATGACCTTGTTGGTGGTCACCGAACCGTAGCCGCCCACCGAGTGGCCGCGCATAGAGAAACTGCCGGCTGGCCGGATGTCGGGGTCTTCGTCCCTTTCCAGGGCCAGCTCATGCTTGATGCCGCATACAAAGTACCGCTTGCCGTCTTCTTTCATCATATTGCGGGTAATGGCTACAAAATCGCCGGGGCGCACATCGCGGGAGCCGAGTCCGGCGGAGCCGGAGAAGATTTGCGGAATGTAGGTGATTTCGGGGTAGCCGTCCACACCGACCAGCGCGTCGGCAAAAGCGGCCTTGATTTCGCGTGTCAGCGGGTTAGACTGGGCCAGCGGGTTGTCCATCCGCTCCACCACGCTGACGGCCTTGACCCCCTTCAGGGCCTCGACAATTTCCACGGCGGGGAAGGGGCGGAAGCAGGTAACGTGCACCGAACCAACCTTGATGCCCAGATTGTCCCGAATCCAGTCCACCGTGGCTTCGGCGGTGTCAATCATCGTGCCCATCCCCACAATGGCGTAATCGGCGTCTTCCATGCGGTACGGCTCCACCACCGCGTAGCGGCGACCGGTCAGGCGGTAGTATTCGTCCATGGCCGCCTTGAGCGCGGGAAGCACCTTTTGGTAGTAAACGCGCTGGGCAATTTTGCCCTTCATGTAGCTGTCCTGGTTCTGCACCACGCCGGTTTGCAGGGGATTGTAGGGGTCAAAGAAGTTGGTCAGGGCCTCGTTGGGCGGCTTGATGAAGGTTTTCATCAGCTCGACTTCCGGGAGCAGGACATTCTCCACGGTGTGGGTGGTCAGAAAGCCGTCCTGCACATTGAGGAAGGGGGTGCTGGTTTCCTCGGCCACCCGGCGAGCGATGAGGGCCAGGTCTGCCGCGCCCTGGGCGTTGCGGGTGAAGAGCATCCCCCAGCCCACATCTTCCACGCCCATCACGTCGTCGTGTCCGGCATGGACGTTGAGGCTGTGGCTGGTCAGCGCCCTGGCGCCAATGTGGAAGACCACCGGCAGGCGTTTGCCGCTGATGGTGTAGAGCACTTCTTTCATCAGAATCAGTCCCTGCCCGGAGGTGAAGTTGGTCACCCGACCGCCGGCCAGGGCAAAGCCTTCACAAACGGTGGCGGAGCTGTGCTCGCTTTCCGGCTCAAAAAATTGGAGCGTATCGCCCCAGATGTTCTTTTTGCCGTTGACCACGCTGGTATTGAAGCCGTGGGCCATGGCCGTAGAGGAGGTGATGGGGTAGGCGCCGGCGCCCTGGGCAATGTGGGTTTCTACCCAGACTACCGCGCCGGACCCGTCGGCGGTGGTGGGGATGCCTGGAAACGGTACGTCAGACACATCCTCCGCGTCAACATGGTTGCTTACGTCTTTCAACATAGCCAGACTCCTTTCCTAAATGCACTGAATGGTAGTTTTTAGAGATAAAAGTACCGGCCTTTGCTCAACAAAATTTTCGACACGCTCCGCCGGTGCGCCGGACACCCGCCGGGCTGTGCCGCTTACCTCTCCTCCTATCCTTCTGCGTATGACACTTTCAAACAAGGGGATTGTCTATCCGATGCCGGCAGGCCGGAGCAACAAAAGGGCAGGGCGCAAGGCGCGGTGGCAGACGCGCCGCTTACCCGGTTGACAGCCTGTGAGGAGGTTCAACCAGCCGGAAAACCGTGTTGGGTTGAAAACAGCATGGTCAAGAAAAATCAGCATCGGACGGCATTAATCCAGCGGGCCGGTGGCCCGGTTGAGGGGAATTCCGGGCGCCGTTACCCGCAACTCCCGGATACAACAGATACCGGTATTGTAGCACGGAGGCGGGAGTCGAGTCAATTATCGCCGCCGATGAGGGTGTATTTCATTTTTGGGGCGAATTTTGATTGGCGGTAGGGCCGGCATCCCTATGCCGGGCCCATTTTCTGGGGCATAGGGATGCCCCAGCTACCA
>RFJV01000552.1 GCA_003694775.1 Chloroflexota bacterium
CTATTTTTACCGGGCAATCCGTAGGGCAAACATTAATGTCGCCCTACCCCAACGTTATTTTATACGAGGAAAACCGGCAAATTTATTCTTCTGCCGCGGGCGCCGTAGTCCCCGCTTTTTGCCTTCTGTACCGCTTCCACCACCAGCGGATAACCCAGATAACCACTATCACCGGCAGAGACAGGATAACCAGCAAAGGCAGGACAAAAATCACCAGCCAGATGGCAATATTCGCCAGGTTCTGCAGGGCCGCCACCAGGGCCTGCAAGGCTTCCTTGGCTACCCCCTGCGGCTCCCACCCGGCCACACTGACCGGCTGATAGAGCACACTGGGTATCAGCTCAATCGAGATGGTTGACAGGGCGGCCTGGTTAGCCAGGTAGCGCATTCGCCCCTCTATCTGCTCAATCTGTCCCCGGATGTTGGTCAGCTCCCGGTAAACTTCCAGGATGTCGCTGGTGCGGCCTACTTTCTGGCGCTCCTCCAGCAGTTTCTGGAGGGCGGCTTCGGTATACTCCAGATTGGTCTTGCGGGCCTGCAGGTCGGTAAACTCCTCGGTGACATCTTGGGAGTCGGTATTTTCTTTTTCCACCCGCTCCGCCATGTTGCGCAGTTGAGCCAGCGTGTCGGCATACTTTTCTGCCGGAACACGGATGGTCACCGAACCGCGCGGCACATCACCAGACTGGTAAATTCTGGTGTTGGCGACATAGCCGCCCTGCTCGGTGGCCAGACGGGCAATCTGTTCTGCCGCCTGCCGGGTGTCCTTCACCACCAGAGAAATACTGCCCTGGTAGATTATCAGCCGCGGACTCTGTGCCTGGGCCACGGCGTTCGCCAAAATGTCATCTATCGAATCCGCGGCGACAGCACTTTCTGCTACCTCTCCCCCGCGTCCCGCCACATCTGCCGCAGGAGCTTCGGGAGCCACCGCCATTTCAGCCTCGACCGCTTTTTGGGCCGCCGGTTCGCCAGCCGCACCGCAGGCCGTACTCATCACGGCCAGGATAGTCAGTCCCAATACCAGCCCCAGACACTTCCAGACCAGCTTTGTACGGGTAGACCGGGCAGGCTTGTTCGGGTTCATTTCTGCTCCTCCTGAAAAAATAGTTAGTTTGGGAGTTGGAGAGTTGGAGGGTTGGGGAGTTAAAGAGTTGATGAGATTAGAATTAATCTCTAATCTCCATTCTCCAATCTCCAACTGTACAAAAAAGCTCTCACATCTATTATGACGTGAGAGCCTGCTGTTTTGTTCCCTTACCAGCCAAACGCCAGCCGGTTCCAGAGCCGGGGTGGAAAATCGAACTTTTTCATCTTTTCCTGGGTTACGTTGACCGGATAAGTCACCCGTCTGAATTCAAAAGTGTGCTCCTCGGTATCCAGGATGCCGTAAGCGGCGCGGGCATCGCCGTCGCGGGGCTGGCCCACACTGCCGGGATTGATAATCAGCCGCTGGGTTCCCAGGTGGATGGGGCCATCGTTAAACTCCGGCAGGTAGGCGGTGCACATCTCCTTGGGATTTTCGGCTTCTTCAAAGATGATGGGACTGTGGGTATGGCCCACAAAGCAGTACGGCGTGTCGAACTGCTTGAAATTGGGCTGGGCCACTGCCGGATACAGAATGTACTCCCAGATGGGATGCCGGGGACTGCCGTGCACCAGGGTAAAGCGGTCCTCTTCCACCAGGGCAATGGGCAGATTGTCCAGATAATCCCGCACCTTTTTGGTCAACTGCTCACGGGTCCACAGCGTGGCAAAACGAGCATCGGGGTTAAAATCGTCCACGTCCAGCTTGTCCAGCACAGCCCAATCGTGGTTGCCGGCAATGCAAACGTGGTCCAGAGTCAGCAGAAGCTCCACGCACTCGTTGGGGTCCGGGCCGTAACCAACCATGTCGCCCAGGCACCATACTTTGTCGTATTTACCCTGGGCATCCTTGAG
>RFJV01000553.1 GCA_003694775.1 Chloroflexota bacterium
GGCGGCGGGGTGGGGGAGGCGGTGGGCACAACGGGCACGGCCACGGTTGCCGGGGCCGGAGAAGCGGTCGGCGGAGTGAGGGCGTTGTAGCCCAGCCAGGCCAGCCCACCCCACACCAGCCCCCACAGGAGCAGGCCGACCAGCAGCGCGGCCAGCCGCCCGGCGGGGCCGTAGTCGGAGGTGTCCAGCGTTACCGGGCCGAACGGCTGGCGTCCCTTTATCACGGCCAGCACCAAAAACGGCCCCAGCAACAGCAGAAAGATGGGCAGGAGGAGAACAAGGATGACCAGTCGGCCCAGTTCAGCCAGCATACCGGATTGCCCTGTTGGGTCTTGCTACAGCAGTGATTCGCGCACCAGCAGGTTGGTCTGCCGGATTTTCAGCGCCAGGTCTGCGGCAAAGTTGCGCATCACAATATAGCCCATCTGGTAATCGCCGGTCAGCAGGTTGAGGAAGTCATCCCGGTCGATGACCAGCAGTTTGCAGGTTTCGGAGCCGCACCGGGCCGAAGCCGACCGTACGCCGGGGTCTACAATCGCCACTTCGCCAAACGACTGGCCGCGGCGCAGAACGGCGATGGTGGTGGGGGGGTGGTCTTCTTCACCGGGACTGATAGTATCCGGGTCTACCTGAATTTCTACCTCGCCATCTATGATGATGTAGAATTCGCGGCTGGGGGTGTTCTCCTCAAAGATGACATCGCCCTGGGTAAAGTTCTGCTCGCGGCAGATTTCTTCAATCCGGGCCAACTGGTCGGGCGTTAAATCCTGAAAAATATCGACCTGCTCAAGCACATAACGTCGGGCCACTGCAACACCTCCTTGTAAGGACAGGGAAACAAAGACGGGATGCGGTTCGGTCTCTAACCACCGTGTGTCAATTTTTCTGCTTCATCTTAACACGCCCCGTCCGGTGTGTCAATGGGACTGTAGTTTGGGGGTCAGGCCAGCCGTTCCAGCAGTTCCGGGTAATGCTGGAGGATATCCACCGGCGAAGCGTGGACATCGATGACCGTCGCGCCGGACAGGGCCTTGTCTACCCACTCATTCCAGGGCTGGCGGGCTTCAATCTCGGCGATGCGCTCCAGTTTGGCCCCGGTGACCGGGTGTTTGGGGATAAACAGGGTACAGCAGTCCTCGCCAGACAGGTTGGAAATAGCCAGCGTTTCAATCTGCTCGGCGCGGGCAACGATTTCCTCTTTGTCCATTCCGATGAGCGGCCTCAGAATGGGCAGTTCCGCCACCTGTTCAATGGCCCGCAGGTTGCGCAGGGTCTGCGAGGCTACCTGGGCCAGGCTCTCGCCGGTGCTCAGAGCCGCCGCGCCCTCCCGACGGGCAATCTCCTGCGCCACCCGCACCATCAGCCGGCGGTACAGCACCACCCGGTAATCCGGCGGCGAGGTCCGCATAATCTCCGCCTGAATCTGCCCGATGGGAATGCTGTAAAGGGTGGGCGACCCGCCCCAACCGGTCAGAATCCGGGCCAGCTCGATGGCCTTTACCTCCGAGGCCCGGCTGGTCAGCGGTGCGCCGTGAAAATGCACATTGACCACCCGGCAACCCCGCTTGAGCATATACCAGGCCGCGACCGGCGAGTCGATACCGCCCGAAAGCAGGTTGACCACCGTGCCCGACGTGCCCACCGGCATACCGCGGGCGCCGGTCACCCGGTCAAAATAAAAGAACATCTCCTGAAACACCACCTCGACCTCCACCGTCAGGTCGGGGTGGGTCAGGTCGACATGCCAGTCCGTGGCCTGGCGGATAGCCGCACCCAGCCGGCGGTCGATGTCCATCGAAGTCAGCGGGAACTGCTTGTTGGCCCGGCGAGTCCGGACGGCAAAGCTGATGCCGCTTTTTCGGGGCAGATGGGCCAGAACGGCCTCCTCCAGCGCCTCCATCTTCAGCGGCACAGACCAGGCCCGGCTGAAGTAAGCCACCCCGAACACCGACCGCAGGCGCCGCGCCACCTCCTCCCACCGCACCGACGGCCCCAGCCGGAAAACCAGCCGTCCCGACCGCTTGCGGTCCGGACGGACATCCAGGCCAGACAGCTTCTGCAGAATATTCTGCCGCAGGGCGTCGATAAAACGGGAGCGGTTGGCCCCTTTCAGACCGATTTCGCCGTAATGCACCAGTAAATATTGTTTGGGTTGAAAATCGCTCATTCGTCTGCGTCACCTTTTCAAAATCGCGGCTTTCTATTGTAACCCATCCCGGCGAAACAGGCCAACCATCCCGCGGCTTATTCGCCCAATCGGGCAATCACCGGTATAATTACAGGCGAAAAATCTGCCATCACAATCACCCTGGGGACATCCCCACTAGAAAGTCTTCACTCTTGCCGCGAGTATATGTTGCCTTAGATATAGAAACCACCGGCCTCGACCCGGAGCGGGACGCCATTCTGGAAATCGGGGCGGTCCGGTTCAAGGGTGGCCGGGTGCTCGACACCTTCAGCGAACTGGTGCATCCCGGACGGCCCATCCCCTACAAAATCCAGCAGTTGACCGGCATCACCAACGAGGATGTGCAGGACGCCCCCCCTCTGCACACCGTCCTGCCCCGCCTGGAGCGGTTTGTGGGCGACACACCGGTGGTGGGGCACAACATCGGCTTTGACCTGGGCTTTCTGCGGCGGCACGGGGTGCTGGTCAGCAACCAGGGCATCGACACTTTTGAGCTGGCCAGCATCCTTCTGCCCCACGCCAGCCGCTACAGCCTGACCGCCCTGCTCAAGCACCTGAACATTTCCCTGCCCCCCGACGGGCAGGCCCACCGCGCCCTCGACGATGCCCGCGCCACGCACCAGCTTTTTGAAGCCCTGCTCGACCAGGCCCGCCGCCTCGACGGGCGGGTGATTGCCGAAGTGGGCCGCATCGCCGCCCGCTCCGACTGGCCCCTGGCCGCGGTGTTCATCGACCTGGGCCGGGAGCGCCGCTACAGCGCGCCGGTGGGAACACTGGGCCAGCAGTTGGCGGCCAAAGGCCTCATCAACACGGCAGACCCGGAAGCGGCCTTCTCCCTCATCCAGGCCGAAGATATTTACGACCCGCCTCTGCGTCCGGCCCCGGACCCCGCGCCCCTGGATGTCGATGAACTGTGCCGCCTGCTGGAAAAGGGGGGACTGTTTGAAAAATCGTTTGCCGGCTTTGAGTACCGTCCCCAGCAGGTCGACATGCTGGCCAGCGTCATCGGGGCCTTCAATCAATCCCGCCACCTGATGGTGGAAGCCGGCACCGGAACCGGCAAGTCGATGGCCTACCTTATCCCGGCCATTTACTGGGCCGTGCAGAACGGCGAACGGGTGGTGGTGTCTACCAATACCATCAACCTGCAGGACCAGCTTCTGAACAAGGACATCCCCACCCTGCAGAAGATTCTGCCCGTCCAGTTCAAGGCCGTGGCCCTGAAGGGACGGAGCAACTACGTTTGCCCGCGGCGGGTGCAGTTGTTCCGGGCCAAGAGCAGTCACACGCCCAAGGAACTGCGTCTGCTGGCAAAACTGCTCATCTGGCTTCCCAGCACCACCACCGGCGACCGGGAAGAGCTGTTTATGCCGGATTACGAGGAGCAGGCCCTGTGGCATCAGGTGGCCTCGGATGGCAATGTCTGCACCCCGCGCACCTGCTCCGCGGAGAACTGCTTCTATGCCCGCGCCCGCCGCAACGCCGAGTCGGCCCACGTGATAATTGTCAACCACGCCCTCTTGCTGGCCGACGTGGCCGTAGACAACCGGGTCATTCCGGAATACCGCTATCTGGTGGTCGACGAGGCCCACCACCTGGAAGACCGGGTCACCGACCAGCTCAGCTTTTCGACCAGCCAGAGCCTGCTGGAACAGCTTCTGGCCGAACTGAGCACGCCCCTGGGCCGCCGCGCCCGCGGGGGGCTGGTGCACGAGATTGGCCGCCGGGTGCTGTCTGCAGTGCCCAACACCGTCAAAGGGGATGTCAACGATATTCTCAACGGCTGTGACCAGGCGGTCGACAAGGCGCGAGTGTCCCTGGCCCAGCTTTTTGAGGCCCTGCACGCCTTTGTGGCCCAGTTTCCCAACGCCAGCCGCTACAACCAGAAAATCCGCCTCACCGAGGACATCCGGTCTATGCCGGCCTGGTCCAACGTGGAGCTAACCTGGGACAACGCCAACCTGACCCTGGCCGAGGTGTCCAAGGCGATGGGCATTCTGTACACTATGCTGGCCGAGCTGGAAACATACGACATCCCCGACTGGGAAGACCTGCTCTCCAGCCTGGCCCACTACCGCACCCGTCTGGACGATACCCGGAGCAACCTGCACACCATCCTGGCAAAACCGGAACGAAACCGCATTCTGTGGGTAGAGCAGGACGCCCGCCGGCAGTCCGTATCTCTGCACAATGCCCCCCTGCACGTGGGCAGTCTGGTCAATGAATATCTGGTCCAGGCCAAGAATTCGGTCATTTTGACCAGCGCCACCCTGAGCACCAACAGCTCGTTCGACTACTTCCGCGAGCGCCTCCATTTTTGGGA
>RFJV01000554.1 GCA_003694775.1 Chloroflexota bacterium
CCAGAGATTCTCGCCGACGCGCCCGCCGTTCTGGTGTACGACCATCCTGATACCACCGTTTCCGGCGAAGCCTTCCGCGCTCTGCTGGACGACCTGGCAATCGTTGCCGGTATGGTGGAAAAATCCGCCTGAATCAAAAACCCCTGGCCCGGAACCGGGTCAGGGGAAGCTGAGACGCTAACGCCCCCGGCAGGACTCGAACCTGCAACCATCGGCTTCAGGTTTGTGTTGGTTTCCCAACTCCCTGGACTATCCCTTCACCATAGTCGCTTTAGCGACCTTAGGTGGCAGCCGTCTAGTCTCTACACCTTCTTGACTCGAAATCGCAAAGGTTTATAATAGTCCAAAACAGCGTTTCGAATCAAGCTTGGCTCGCGGTTGCCATGGGGAAAGAAATGAACCGTTGTTTAAACTGTGGCAAGACTACGACAAACCCCAAGTACTGCAGTAGGTCCTGTGCCGCCCAATCTACAAATCGTATCTACCCCAAACGGAAGAAACGAAAATATCGCTGTGAGAAATGCGGTATCCAGGTTCCTTCAAGAAGAAAATACTGCAACGTCTGCAATCCTAACATAATTGATTGGCAACAGGTTTCACTTGGTGACTTGCAGAGCAAGCGCAAATACCAGGTCAATTCCAGAATAAGGGAGTTAGCAAGAAGAAAGTACTTGGCATCTGGCAAACCTACTCGATGTTCCGTTTGTGGTTATGATAAGCATATTGAGGTTTGCCACATAAAACCGATTTATTCCTTTCCTCCTACTGCAAAGATAGATGAAATAAACTCCCTCGATAACCTGATTGCACTTTGCCCCAACTGCCACTGGGAGTTTGACAACGGACTCCTTTCCCTTTAGGTTTCCCCGAGTTTGACTGCTTACACTTGTAAGGTTTCCCTTACAAGGCCCACTTATGTAGAAGGCCGGTGCTCTATCCTTTGAGCTACGGGGGCATAGATTGTTAAATTACAGCGAACCGTCATCGAGACTGCATGTAAATGACGGAGCCGCTTTCCAAACTAGCTGTCCAGCTTCAAAATTCGCTTGACGCTCTCCCGGACCTGATTGGGGACAAACGGCTTGGTGATGTAATCATCCACACCGGCGCGCTCGCGAGCGATGACCTCCTCAAAGGAGCTGTTCCGGGCGGTCACTATAACCACCGGAATATTTTTCAGCGGTTCCTCGGCGCGCATATGTTTGTACACTTCCCAGCCATCCATCTCCGGCATCATAATATCCAGCAGGACCAGGTCTGGTGGTTGCTGCCGCATCTTCTCCAGGGCTTCCTTGCCACTGCGCGCGCCGTCCACTTCCACATCCAGCGAACGCAAAATCAGCGTCATCAGCTCAATGACGCCCGGTTCATCATCAACACATAAAATTCGCGGCTTCTGGTTCATCATCTGCAATCTCGACCCTGTCAAGAAGCTTGATTTTGTTTTAGTTTATCACAAGCTGTCTGCTTTGTCCAACCACGCCGTCTGTCTTCACCTGGCGAAGCTCCGGCGAGTCTGGCGCACCACCTCCGCCAATATCTCGTCCGTCGACACATCCTCGGCCTGGCCTTCAAAATTGAGTATCAGCCGGTGCCGCAGAGCCGGGTAAATGACCGCTTCCAGGTCCTCGTAATCCACATTGTGGCGATGGTCCAGCAAAGCCGCGGCCTTTGCCGCCACAATCATCGCCTGCAAGCCGCGCGGACTGGCCCCGTACCGGACGTACTGCCGCACCGGTTCCGGAGCAGAGGGATGGCCGGGATGGGTCGCCTCGACCAGCCGGGCCGCATACTCCACCAGATGGCTGGCAATCGGCGTCTGGCGGACCATCTTCTGCATTGCCAGAATGGTTTGCCCGGTCGCCACAATTGCCGGACGGGCTTCCTCCGGCCCTGTTGTCCGGTTGGCAATCTCCACCAATTCCTCGTGGCTGGGAAAGTTAACCTGTATCTGGAAGAAAAACCGGTCCAGTTGGGCCTCCGGCAGGGGATAAGTTCCCTCAATTTCAAGCGGATTCTGGGTTGCCAGGACAAAAAACGGCGGTTCCAGCTCATACGTCGTCTTGGCAACTGTCACCCGCCGTTCCTGCATGGCCTCCAGCAAAGCAGACTGGGTTTTGGGCGTGGCCCGGTTGATTTCATCCGCCAAAACGATGTTGGCAAAAATCGGCCCTGGCTCAAAGCGGAAATACCGCTCATTGCGCTCATCCATCGAAATCACAGTCGTCCCGACGATGTCCGCCGGCATCAGGTCTGGCGTAAACTGGATGCGGCTGAAACTGCAGTGTATCACCTGCGCCAGGGTAGACACCAGCCGGGTCTTCCCCAGCCCCGGTACGCCCTCCAGGAGAGCATTGCCGCCGCCCAGCAGGGTCAGCAGTAACTGGCGCACCAGCTCATGCTGGCCGACAATCACCTTTCCGACCTCCTGCTCAATAGA
>RFJV01000012.1 GCA_003694775.1 Chloroflexota bacterium
CTCGGCGAGCGCAGTCCCCACTGGAATCCGCAGGCGCGGGCCGCGTTCATCGGCCTGACCATGCCCGATGGCCGCGGCGAACTGGCCCGCGCTGTGCTGGAAGGGGTCGCCTTCAACCTGCGCCACATCCTCGACATTCTGCGCGGCCAGGGGGTGCAGGTCGAACAGATGCGGCTCATCGGCGGCGGGGGCAAGAGCGCACTCTGGCGGCAGATTCTGGCCGATATTTACGACCTGCCGCTGTTGCGGGTCAGCCTGTCTGCCGAAGCCACGGCCCTGGGCGCGGCTATCGCCGGGGGGGTGGGGGTCGGCCTGTATCCCGATTACGGGGTGGCGCGCACCTTAATCCCCGCCGCGCCCGCCGAAACGCCCAACCCCGCCACCCGCGCCCGCTACCAGGCCCTGTATCACATCTTCAAGGATGCCTACCTATCGCTCCAGCCGATTTTCGACCGGCTGGCAAATCTGCCCGATTGACGGAGCCTGTACCGATGAAAACTATCCTTTGCTACGGCGACTCGAACACCTGGGGCTACGACCCGGTGATGGGCGACCGTTTCCCGCCGCACGTCCGCTGGACCGGTGTGCTCCAGCAACTGCTGGGCGAAACCTACCGGGTTATCGAAGAGGGATTGAACGGGCGCACCACCGTGTGGGACGACCCCATCGAAGGTTACAAGAGCGGAAAAACCTATCTCATCCCCTGCCTGGAAAGCCATCGCCCGCTGGACCTGGTCATCATTATGCTGGGCACCAATGACCTGAAGGCCCGCTTTTCGCTGACTGCCTACGACATTGCCCGCGGGGCCGGCGTACTGGTAGACATTGTCAACAAGAGCGGGGCCGGGCCGCACGGCCAGCCGCCCCAAACTCTCCTGCTGGCTCCTCCGCCAGTGGCCCACCTGTCCGATTTTGAGGAAATGTTTGCCGGTGCGGCAGAAAAATCGCGGCGGCTGGCCCGTCACTACCGGCAGGTGGCCGCGGAGTATGGCTGTCACTTTTTTGATACCGGGCAGGTCATTGTATCCAGCGACCTGGACGGCATTCACCTGGAGGCCGGCGAACATCGCAAGCTGGCCGAGGCCCTGGCCGGGCAGGTCAGAAAAATTCTGGAAAGATGAAAGGAAGTCTTCTATGTCCTGGCAATCAGTTATCCATTTACAGCCCTATTTCTTTACCGACGCGGAAAAAACGGTCGCCGAATTTGCCGGGATGACCGCCCGCGCCTTTCGCTTTGCCTCTGGCGTGGCCGGCCTGCGGCTGGTCAACCCGCAGGGCCAGATTACCGTTCTGCCCTACCAGGGACAGCAGGTGTGGGACGCGCAGTTCCTGGGCCGCACCCTGACCATGAAATCCATGTTCGACCAGCCCTACCCGACCACCGAATATCTGCATACCTACGGCGCGTTTGTGGTTCACTGCGGGGCAACGGCGATGGGCGTGCCGTCGGAGCAGGATAGCCATCCCCTGCACGGAGAACTGCCCAACGCGCCCTACCAGACGGCCCAGCTTCTGCTTGGGGAGGATGAAAGCGGCCCGTATATGGGGGTAACCGGCACGTACCGCTACACGGTGGCCTTCAGCCACAACTACGTGGCTCAGCCGCTGGTCAAACTGCACGCCAACGCCGCCCGGCTGGTCCTGTCGATGACGGTCCGCAACCTGAAGAAAACACCCATGGAGCTGATGTATCTGGCCCACGTCAATTTCCGGCCCGTAGACCACGGCCGGCTGGTCTACAGCGCGCCGTGCGACCCCCAGCACGTGCGCGTTCGGAGCAGTATTCCGTCTCACATTCATCCCCCGGAGGGATACCGGGAGTTTCTGCAGGAGCTGGAACGCCACCCCGAAAAGCACAATGTCCTGGTTCCGGAGCTGGCGTTTGACCCGGAAGTCGTTTTCTTTATCGACTACCTGGCCGACGAAGCCGGTTGGGCGCACAGCATGCAGGTCCACCCCGATGGCTCCGCCGATTTCATCAGCCACCGCCCTGCCGAACTGGACCACGGTATTCGCTGGATTAGCCGCACCGCCGACCAGGACTGTCTGGGCATTGTTCTGCCCGCCACTGCAGAGCCGGAGGGCTACAGCGCGGAAAAGGCCAAAGGCAACCTCAAGATTGTGCCGCCGGGCGGTGAGTTCCGGTGCGAACTGGTAGCCGGAGCACTGACGCCGGACGAGGCGGCCCGGCTGGAGGAAAAAATAAACCGGATGCTGGCCGGTTGAGAAAAGTAGGACAACTGCCAGCAGTTGTCCTGCAGAAACGCTATTTTCAAGGGAGAGGAGGAGGTTATGACCAGATATACCCTGGGACTCGATTATGGCACCGAATCGGCTCGCGCCGTGCTGGTGGATGTCGCCAACGGCACGGTGGTGGCGACCGCGGTGGCCGAGTACCCTGATGGCGTCATCGATGAAAAACTGCCGGGGACGGATGAGCCGCTTCCGCCGGACTGGGCCTTGCAGAATTCGTCCGACTGGCTGGCGACGCTGGAGGCCACCGTCAAACAGGTGATGGCCGAAAGCGGCGCCTCGCCCGAATCCGTGGTGGGTCTGGGTATCGACTTCACCGCCTGCACCGTTCTGCCGACCACCGCAGACGGGGTTCCCCTGCATACCCTGCCCGAATACCGTTCCCGGCCTCACAGTTGGGTGAAGCTCTGGAAGCACCATGCCGCCCAGCCCCACGCCGACCGGGTCAACGCCCTGGCCGAAGCCCGGCAAGAAAAGTGGCTGGCCCGCTACGGCGGCAAAATTTCGTCGGAGTGGCTGATACCAAAGGCCCTCCAGCTTCTGGAAGAAGCGCCGGATATTTACGCCGCGGCCGACAAAATTGTAGAAGGCGCGGACTGGCTGGTGTGGCAGTTGACCGGCCAACTGGCCCGCAACGCCTGCGCCGCGGGGTACAAGGGCACCTGGCACAAAATCGACGGCTACCCCTCGGCGGAATTTCTGGCCGCGCTGAACCCCGGTCTGGCGACCCTCTACCGCGATAAGGTCTCGGAGCCGGTTGTTGCGCCCGGCACGCGGGTCGGCGAACTCACCGCGGCCTGGGCCGACCGGCTGGGACTGGCGGCCGGCACGCCCGTGGCCGCGCCCATCATCGACGCCCACGCGGCTGTGCCGGGCGGTGGGGTCACCGGTCCGGGGGTGATGTTCATGATTATGGGCACTTCCACCTGCCACATGCTCATGGCCGAAAATGAAATGCTGGTCGAAGGCATTGCCGGTGTGGTGGAGGATGGCATTGTGCCCGGCCTGTTCGGCTATGAGGCCGGTCAGGCCGGCGCGGGGGATATTTTCGCCTGGTTCGTTCAGCACGGCGTGCCGCCGGTTTACCACGAGGAAGCCGCCCGCCGGGGCGTGTCGCTCCACGATGTACTGACCGAAAAGGCCGCGGCCCTGCGTCCCGGTCAGAGCGGTTTGCTGGCCCTGGACTGGTGGAACGGCAACCGCTCCACCCTGGTCGATGCCGAACTGAGCGGTTTGCTGGTAGGGGCTACCCTGGGCACTCGCGCCGAAGAAATCTACCGCGCTCTGATTGAGTCTACCGCCTTCGGCACCCGTATCATCATCGAGACCTTTGTCGAACAGGGTGTCCCGGTAAAATCAATTGTGGCCGGCGGCGGCTTGAGCAAAAACGAGATGCTGATGCAGATTTATGCCGACGTGACCAACCGCGAAATTGCCGTCGCCGGCGCGGCCCAGCCCTCGGCCCTGGGCGCGGCGATGCTCGGCGCGGTGGCCGCGGGTCAGGCCGGCGGCGGTTACGATTCCCTGGCCGACGCGGCGGCGCGTATGGCTCCCCCGCCCTCGAAAGTTTACCGCCCCATTCCCGGAAACGTGGATACCTACAACATCCTGTACGCCGAGTACAAGCGGCTGTACGATTACTTTGGCCGGGGGCACAACAACGTGATGAAAGTTCTACGCGGCCTGCGCCGGAAGGGATGAAGTAAAGGATGAAGGCGGAGGGATGAGGGAGGGATGAGGGATGAGGGAGGGATGAGGGATGAAGGA
>RFJV01000555.1 GCA_003694775.1 Chloroflexota bacterium
GCCGCGGCCAGGCCAATGGGCGCGGTCACCGCGGTGACAAACACTCCCTGCCGGTTCCAGAAGATAAACGAGGGGTCGGTGCAGAGCAGGGCCGCGGCCAGCAGACCGGCGGTACGGCTTTGGGCCAGGTCGCGGGCCAGCAGATAGGCCAGCCACAGGCCAGCCGCCCCCACCAGCACCGACATCAACCGCAGGGCCGTAGGAGTGGGGCCAAGCAGGAGGATAAAAGGAATGGCGGCGTAGGTGTTCAGTGCGCCGATGTAATCCTGCGTCATCAGCGGGTACAGCCGCCCGCCAATGAACAGACCGCTGTTGCGGAAGGCCGTTACCGGTTGCCCGCGGAGCAACTGCACCGCCGGAACGGCCTCAAAGGCTTCATCGTAGTGCAGGCCCGGCAGGTCGAGCTGGTACAGGCTGAAAGCCAGGTAGACCAGCAGGCATAAGGCAAAGGCGGCACGTGTCCGGGTCATCATTCCTGGGCCAGCAGAGAGATGTTGCCCACCATTGCGTCGTAAATCCAGCCGGAGGCATAAATCCGGATGGATTTGATGTAGACCGGCTTGGCCGGCCCCAGCGCGGTCAGCAGGTTGACCGACTCGTAGGGATACCAGATAAACCGGGCAATACGCTCGCTGGAGTTGTCCGGCTGGTCGTAGAGAATGTAGTTTTCTGGGGGCGGGGCGTAGTAAAAACCGTGGAACCAGTCCCGGTCGTTGCCGTTGGTGTCCTTGTAGGCCACGTGAAGCATAATGGGGAATTCAGACCCAAGCTGACCCCCGCCGGGCAGGGATTGGTACACCAGCCGCACGTCGGCAAAGACGCGCAGAGACTGGAAGTCCCGTACATCTTTTTCGACCTGCTGGATGACGCCCACTTCGGTATGGACGTTGTCCTGCCCTTCGCTCTTGAAGCGCAGAACCGGGCGTCCGGCAAAATCCTCTACCCGGACGGTCGCTGTTACGCCTTCGATGGGAGCAATGGTGTAGGTTTCCCAGCTTTCGGCCAGGCTTTCCGGGGTAAAGCCGCTGGTTTTCAGCAGGTTGCGGGCCGAGGGAAGCGGCAGAGAGGGGGGGGTGTCTTTCAGCACCACCGACCGCTCCTCCGGCTGGAGGGTGATGGTATGTCCCTGGGCTGTTACCTGGGCCTGTCCCAGCCGGGCGACCACCTGGGTCAGCTCCTCCGAGGTTTCAATCGAGAAGCTCCCCCGGCCCAGCTCAATGTAAGCGTGGGGCGTCTGGAGGTCAAACTGAAGGGTGTCCCGGCTCCGGGCCGATGTTGCCCGTACCCGGCCCTGCTTCACTTCTACCAGAATGAAGGCCGGTTTACTGCTGATGCTGAACCGGGGAATCCGAGACCGGTGCAGAACGATGCGGGTATTGCTGTACATCGTCAGGGTGCTGTCGTCAAAAAAGGTGAGGATGGCCTGCGAGGTGCTGTCGGTGGCGATTTCTACCGCCTCTTGAATGGTGGTGCTGTTGCCGTCTGCCAGCGAGGAGGTCAGCTCCGCGGTTGGCTCACCAATGAGCACCGCCCCCCGCACCGAGGTGATGCTGACCGGCTGTACCTGGGTGGCGTTGATGAGATACCAGCGCGTCCCCAGGGGAATGGAGACCGCCAGAATACAAAACGTGATAAATGCAGTCCAGAGAATTATCCAGGCCAGGCGTTCCGGGTTGCGAATTTTCTGGTCTGTTTCGGTTGTTGCTGTTGCCATAACACCTGTCGATTTTCCGGAGGGTAGCAGAGGCCTATTTTACCACATTAACCCGAAAACACGAAAAGCACGAAAGAACACGAAAAGCACGAAAGGACGAATGAAAACCCTCCATTCGTCCTTTCGTAAATTCGTAAATTTGTAAATTCTACAGCCGGCTCAGCCCCACAACCACCGGGCCAGGAACCCCGGTTTGAGCAGGTCTGCCGGGTGGCGCAGTTCGATAATCACTTCAAACAGCGTTTGGGCAAAGTGACGGTCGTGCCGGGCGCGGCGAACCACCCGGTTCAGGGCCGGCGGCCAGGCGATGATGCGCTGAAGCAGGCGAAAGACCGCGTGCCGGCGGCCAATCTGCTGTTGCAGGTCAACCGCGTAAGGCCGGAGCGCGTCCGCAGACAGGTCGCCCGCTTCCAGCGCGGCCAGCCCGCGCCGGGCCGCCAGTTCGCCGCTGAGCATCGCCGTGCCGATACCTTCGCCGTTGAGCGGGTTCACCAGGCCGGCGGCCTCTCCGGCAACCAGGATGTTGTCCGCCACGGGGGTCACGCTGTCCATCCGGGAGCGGAGGGGGTGTCCCCGCACCGGGCCAACCAGTCTGGCCCCCTCCAGCCGGGCCGCGGCATACGGATTCTGCCGGATAAAGCGGTCCAGTTCCTGCTTCAGGTTGACCCCCCGCGCCCGCGACCGGCTGACAAACGTCCCCAGGCCCACGTTGGCCCGCCCGCCGGTCAGCGGGAAAATCCAGGCATAGCCCGGCGACAGGACGGCATCGTAGTGAAACTCCAGCAGACCGTCGCCCCCGCGCACATCTTCAAAATAGGCCCGCACGGCCACCAGGTCTGGCCCGCTTTTGACCAGGCCCAGCTTGCGGGTAAAGCTGGCGTGCGCGCCGTCTGCGGTGATGAGCAGTGGGGCCGCCAGCCGGAGCGATGTCCGCCCGTTCGACGTGCCGTGCACCACCATTCGTCCGGGGGTGTCGCGGTCTGCGCCGGCCAGGTTGACTCCCTCCAGCAGGGTTGCCCCCGCGGCCACAGCCTGCCGGACCAGCGCCTCGTCCAACTGCAGGCGGGGGATGAC
>RFJV01000096.1 GCA_003694775.1 Chloroflexota bacterium
AACTCTCTAACTCTCTAACTGGATTGTACCTTATGCCGGGCGGATAGGCAATAATCATCAATTACACCAATCAATTTTTTGTGCTATAATGTCCCTGGATGTCTGATTTTGATACCCCAACATTCAACTCATCCTGATACCGGAGTGATTCAATGGCGAAGAAATTTGTGGTCTACATCGAAACCAAAGGCGACCCCATCAGCGGGCAGGGGCCGCGAGCACATATTCCTGCTCTGCCGGGAGCGGCGGCCCGCGGGAAAACCATCGAAGAGGCCAAAGAGAACATCCGCCAGGCGGTGATTGAATACCTGCGCCTGCTCCGCAACGTTGGCGAACCGGTGCCCCGCGTGCGGGAAGGGCTGGAATTCGAGTTCGAAGAGGTGGATACCACCACCTTTTTAACCGACTACGACGCCCTGCGGCCCAACGAAATGGAAACCATGTTCCGCTGGATGGCCGTATCGCGGCAGGAGCTGATGGACCTGGTCCGCGACCTGCCCCAGGAGGCCCTGGACTGGCGCAAGGATGAGCAGTCGCCCAGCATCCGCGAAATTCTCTGCCGGCTGGCCGAGGCCGACCTCTGGTACACCGACCGGCTCATCCGCTGGCCCGAAGCCCCTCTGTTCCGGCTGGCCGCGGCTCGCGGGGTGGCTCTGGAACGTTTGCGGGAACTAAGCGAGGAAAAACGGGCCGGTATTACCACCTTCGAAGGGGAAGAATGGACTCCGCGCAAGGTCATACGCCGGATGCTGGAATTTGAACGGGAAATGATTCTGGAAATCAAGGATATTTTGAGCCAGAAGGGTGGAGATTAGGGGGTGGAGATTGGAGATTGGAGATTGGCGATTGGAGATTGAATTGGGGATTAGAAAAGTGAACCGGAAAAATGTCGTTTTGCTGGTGGTGTTGCTGTTGCTGGTCCTTTTAACCGGCTGTGCTGCCGCCCAGGCAGAGAACTTGCCCTACGTAAACCTGGAGCACCGCCAGCCGCTTCCTCCCATTGCCCCGGCGGAAGTCAAGCCCTTGCGGATAGCCGTAGCCGCCATTCTTTCTCCCCAGGGCACCGCCGAAAGCTACAGCGAGCTGGCCGACTACATCTCCAAAAAGCTGGACCGGCCTGTGGAGCTGGTTCAGCGGCGCACCTACGCCGAAGTGAACGACCTTATCGCCCAGAACAAGGTGGATATCGCCTTTGTCTGCACCAGTGCCTACGTGGTGGGGCACGATACCTTTGGAATGGAACTGCTGGCCGCGCCGGAGGTCAATCGGGAGCAGGTTTACTACTCGGTCCTCATCGTCCCCGCCGACAGCCCCGCCACCAGCATTGCCGACCTCAAGGGCAAGGTCTTTGCCTTTACCGACCCGATGAGCCACAGCGGACGGGCCTACCCCACCTATCTGCTCCGGCAGGAACTGGGCGTGTCGCCAGAACAATTCTTCAGCCGCACCTTCTTTACCTACAGCCACGACCGGGCCATCCAGGCCGTGGCCGAACGCGTGGCCGACGGTGCGGCGGTAGACAGCCTGGTCCTGGATTACGCCCTCCAGCGGGACCCCAGCCTCAAAGACCGTGTCCGTGTCATCCACCGCTCGCCGCCGTTCGGTATTCCGCCCGTGGTGGCACCGCCGCAAGCCTCCCCGCGGCTCAAAGCCCGGCTCCAACAGCTCCTCCTCGATATGTCCAACGACCCGGAAGGCCGGCTGGTGCTCCAGCACCTGGGGTTCGACCGCTTCACCCTGATTGAAGACCGGGTATACGCCAGCGCCCGAAAGGTCATCCAGACCGTAGGAGAGCTGAAGTGAGCACCCTGACGGCTTACCTCCAGCGCTACCCCCGCCTGAATGCCTGGTTCAACCGCTGGTGGGACTGGGCCGGCGCAGTGGGTGTCCGCACAAAGATTCTGGGCATTGTGCTGACCCTCACCATCGTGCTGGGATTGGGGGTTACCTGGCAGGTCCGCCTGATGATGACCTACACCCTCATCGCCGAGCTGGAAGAACGGGGGGTCTCCATTGCCAGCGACCTGGCCGCCCGCAGTGTAGACCCCATCCTCCTCAACGATACCTTTGCCCTCTACGAACTGCTGACCGAAATCCAGACCAACCACAACGACGTAGCCTACGCTTTTGTGGTTGACCCCCAGGGCCGGGTGCTGGCCCATACCTTTGAAGGTGGTTTTCCGGTGGAACTGCTCACCATCAACAGCATCAGCGGAGAAGATTTTCCCCAGCAGGTCCGGTATATGAGCAACCAGGGCATCATGCACGATTTCGTGATGCCCATTTTTAATGGCCGCTCCGGCTTTGTGCGGGTAGGGATGAACGAAGAACGCATCCAGCGGGTGGTCAACACCGTAACCGGGCAAATGCTGTTGACCACCCTGCTGGTGGCCCTGATTGGCATTGCCGCGGCCACCTTCTTAACCTGGCTGTTGACCCGCCCCATCCTGCAGTTGGTCGAAACTACCCGGCAGGTCGGGCAGGGCAACCTGAACGTCCGGGCGGCGCGCTGGGCCAACGACGAAATCGGCACCCTGGCGGATGCCTTCAACCAGATGGTGGACGACCTGAAGGCCAGCCAGCAGGCCATTGCCGAAAAGGAAGCCGCCCGCACCCGTCTGCTGGCCCAGCTCATCAATGCCCAGGAAGAGGAACGCCGCCGCATTGCCCGCGAACTGCACGACGGCGTTGGGCAGGCCCTGACCTCGATTATGGTTGGGGTGAAACTGCTGGGCCAGACCGCAGACGGGCAAACCTTTGCCCAAAAACGGGCCGAACTGCGGCAGGTCGCCGAAGAAACCCTGCACAGCGTCCGTCTGCTCAGCCGCCAGCTTCGGCCCAGTGTGCTGGACGACCTGGGGCTGGTGGCCGCTCTGGAGCGGTACGCGGCCGAGTTCGCCACCACCTACCCCAACCTGACCGTGGATTTGCACTGCCACCTGCCTCACCGGTTAGACCCGCCGGTGGAAATTACCCTCTACCGGATTGTGCAGGAAGCAATGACCAACGCCGCCCGGCACAGCGGGGCCACCACCCTCAGCGTTCTGCTGTCTACCCGCGACGGGCGGGTGCAGGCCATCATCGAAGACAACGGCCGCGGCTTCGACCCGGCCCTGGCCCGCCGGGCCGGCAACAGTGTGGGCCTGCACAGCATGACCGAACGGGCCGAACTGCTGGGCGGGCAGGTCAATATTGAGAGCGGTTCCGATGGAACCACCGTATACGTGGAGATACCGCAATGACCAGACCCATCCGCTTGCTGATTGCCGATGACCACGCCGTTTTGCGCGCCGGGTTGAAGGCTCTGCTCAACGGCCAGCCGGATATGGAAGTTATCGGGGAGGCGGGCGATGGTCTGAACTGTGTCCAGGCCGCCGCCGCACTCCGGCCAGATGTGCTCCTGCTGGATATCAATATGCCCCACTGCAACGGCCTGGAAGCACTGTCCGAAATCCGGCGGCAAAGCCCGGAGACGCGCGTCCTCATTCTGACCATGCACGACGACGCCGAATATCTGCGCGAGGCGCTGGCCGCGGGCAGTGCCGGCTACGTGCTCAAACAGGCCGCAGACACGGAACTTTTATCCGCCATCCGCACCGTGTACAACGGCGGTGTATTTCTGCACCCTACCCACACCAAAATCCTGCTGGAAGATGCTTCGGACAGGGCTTCTTCCTCCGCCCTCCCCGATGATGACCGGCTCCACCAGCTCAGCAGTCGGGAGCAAGAGGTCCTGCGCCACATTGCCCTGGGATACTCCAACAAGGAAATTGCCAACATGCTCTATCTGAGCGTAAAAACGGTTGAAACCTACAAAGCCCGGCTGATGGAAAAGCTGGGGCTGACCACCAGAGCCGCCCTGGTCCGCTTTGCCCTCAAGCACGGCCTGCTGGATGAAGAAAAAGAGTAGCAAAGGAAAAACCAATGCTGACCCATCTTCCCCCCGAACAAAAACTGCCCAAATCACCCACGGGAATTGACGGCCTGGATGAAATCACCGAAGGCGGACTGCCCAAAGGACGGCCCACCCTGGTTTGCGGCGGCCCCGGCTGTGGCAAAACCCTCCTGGCGATGGAATTCCTCATCCGCGGGGCCATCGAGTACAACGAGCCGGGGGTATTCGTTGCCTTTGAAGAAACCCCGGAAGAACTGGCCCAGAACGTGGCCTCTATCGGGTTCGACCTGCCGGCGCTGGTTGCCGAGGGGAAAATCCTCATCGACTACATTCACCTGGACCCCACCGAATTCGAAGAAAGCGGAAGCTACGACCTGAGCGGCCTGTTCATCCGGCTGGAGCAGGCCATCCACCGCATCCGGGCCCGCCGCGTGGCTCTGGACACCGTAGAAGTGCTCTTTTCCGGCCTGCAGAACGCGGCCATCCTGCGAGCAGAACTGCGCCGCCTGTTCCGCTGGCTCAAAGAGAAAGAAGTCACCGCGGTTATCACCGCCGAGCGAAACGAAACCGGGTTGACCCGCTACGGCCTGGAAGAATACGTGTCCGATTGCGTCATCCTCCTGGAGCACCTGCGTACCAATCAGATAGCCACCCGCCGCTTGCAGGTCATCAAATATCGCGGCTCCCGGCACGGCACCAACGCCTACCCCTTCATCATCGGCGATACCGGCGTAAACGTGATACCGATTACCTCGGTGGGGCTGGATTATTCCGCCTCTGCAGAACGCATCAGCAGCGGCATCCCCGCTCTGGACGACATGCTGGGCGGCGGCCTGTACCGGGGCAGTACCGTTTTGCTCAGCGGAGCCGCCGGCACCGGAAAGACCACCATTTCCGCCGGATTCCTGGAGGCCGCCTGCCGCCGCGGCGAAAAAGGGCTGTTCTTTTCTTTTGAAGAGTCGCCGGCCCAGATTGTGCGCAATATGCAGTCTGTGGGCCTGAAGCTGGAACCCTGGCTGGAAAAAGAGACCCTCCGCATCCTGGCCAACCGCCCCCCCATCGACGGGCTGGAAGCCCATCTGAACTTCATCATCCGGCAAACCCTCGCCTTCCAGCCGGACTGCGTGGTGCTGGACCCCATCAGCGGATTCCTGTTCAACACCCAGGAAACCGAGGTCAAGGGGCTGATTATCCGCCTGATAGACTTTATGAAAGCCCGCGGCATTACCCTGCTGATGACCAGCCTGACCCGCGTGCTCCAGCAGGTCGACCATACCGAGGCGGCTATCTCTTCCCTGGCCGATAGCTGGATAGTGGTCCGGAATCTGGAAACCATCGGCGAGCGCACCCGCGGCATCTACATTGTGAAATCGCGCGGAATGGCCCATTCCAACGAGGTGCGGGAGTTCCGGCTGACCTCTGAGGGAGTAGCCCTGCAGGAAATGTACCTGGGACCGGAGGGTGTTCTCAGCGGCGCGGCCCGCCGCGCCCGGATGGCCCAGGACCAGGCCGAAGAGCAGGCCCGGCAGTTGGAAATTGCCCGCCTGCAGGAAACCCTGGAAAGCAAAGGAAAAATCCTGAAGCATCGTCTGGCGGTGATGCAGGCTGAGTTTGAAGCCGAAAAAGCCGAGATTTTGGGCCAGATTGCCCGGCTGGAGCAGAAACAAAACAAACCGCACAAGCTTACCATACCGGTAGACGAAGACCGGCCCGGTTGAAAAATTTACAATGCCGGACTGAACAGGTACGAATTTTCGGGCAGGAACCAGGCCCTTACGGAGACCCAAAATGACCCAGCTTTATCCAGCCTCATCACCAGAAGTGCCCGCCAACCCGGACCAGTGGCAGTTGCGGCTGTACGTTGCCAACCAGTCCCCCCGTTCCCTGCAGGCCCTGGCAAACCTGACCCGAATGTGCGAAAAGTATCTGCCGGACCGGTACACCATTGAGGTGATTGACCTGTTCCAGGAACCGGAACGGGCCGGACAGGACCAGATTATCGCCATTCCCACCCTGGTCAGAACGCACCCCCAACCGGTGTGCAAACTCATCGGCGACCTCTCGGATACAGGCAAACTTTTGGCCGGTCTGGGAATTACAGCTTTGTGAGGATAAAATGGACCAGCTCACAGCCGGTACAGACCTGTATACCCTGAGGCTGTACGTTTGCGGAAGCACCCCGGCCTCAACGCGCGCCGTGGCAAATGTTAAAGCCGCCTGCGAAAAATTCTTGCCCAACCGGTACGACCTGAGCATCATCGACCTGTACCAGAACCCGGCCCAGGCCCAGGACGACCGCATCTTGGCCGCGCCTACGCTGGTCAAAGCCGCGCCGCCGCCGGTCCGCCGCTGTGTGGGCGACCTGTCCCAAACCGACTGCCTCTTCAGTGCCCTGGGACTGAATGGGGAGGTGTAGCCGTGCCGCCAGCCGATTCTCGCCCCAATGACGACAATGACAGCGACATCAGAACCCTGAAGCACCGCCTGTACGAGGCCGAGCAAACCCTGCAGGCCATCTACCAGGGGCAGGTCGACGCCCTGGTGGTCAGCACGGAGCAGGGCCTCCGGGTGTTTACCCTGCGCAGTGCAGAACAGCCGTACCGCCTGCTGGTGGAGCAGATGAACCAGGGCGCGGCCATGCTCTCCGCCGAAGGCACTATCCTCTACTGCAACCGCCGGCTGGCAGAAATCCTGAATTTGCCGCCGTCCCGGCTGACCGGCCAGCTTTTCCACACCCTGCTCGCCCCCGACAGCCGCCAGATGTGGGAGCGGCTGGTTCAGCAGGCACAGCAAGGTCGGAGTGAAGGCGAACTGTGGGCCAGTCCCCCAGGCCGGCAGAAACCGGTGCCCCTCTTCCTGGCCCTGAACCGCCTGCCCGCCGAAGCCGGGGCCGAGTTCGGCTTGCTGGCCACCGACCTGACCGAGCGCAAACAGGCCGAAGAGGAACTGCGCCGCCGCAACCGGGAGCTGGCCCTGCTCAACCGCATCATCACCGCCTCTGCCGGGGCCGAAAACGAAACCCAACTGCTGACCATCGCGTGCGCCGAACTGGCCCAGACCCTCAAACTGGACCGGGCCGCGGCCCTGCTGTTCGATGCCGACAGAACCCAGGCCCGCGTGGCCGCCGAATACCGCCGCCCGCACCACCGTCCGGCCCTGCACCTCCGGGTTCCGCTGGTCAACATGGAGCGCTGGAAAGCCTTTTTCAACCGCAGTTGGTTTATCTGCGAGAACACCGCCGCGGACGAACGTCTTGCGCCCTACGCCTCCTGGCTGGAGCAGTTTCAGGTAGGGGCCATCGCTGTATTTCCGCTGACCGCGGAAGCGCGGTCGGAGGGGGTGCTGGCGCTGATTTCCGCCGTCCCCCGGCGCTTTGCCGGACCGGATATCGAGCTGGCCAGCCGGGTGGTCGAGCAGGTCAACAGTGTGCTGACCCGGCTGGCTCTGGGCCGGGACCGCCAGCGGCTGGAGGAACAGTTTCTCCAGGCTCAAAAAATGGAGGCCATCGGACGGCTGGCCGGCGGTGTGGCCCACGACTTCAACAACCTGCTGACCGTCATCAACGGGCACTGCGACTGGCTGATGACCCATCTGCCGCCGGACCACCCTTTCCGCGCCGACCTGGAGCCTATCCGCAGTGCCGGAGAACGGGCCGCCCTGCTGACCCGCCGCCTGCTGGCCCTCAGCCGCCAGCAGGTTCTCCGCCCTGAACGGCTGAACCTGAACCAGGTTATCGGCGACCTGCAGGACATCCTGAGCCGGCTTATCGGTGAGAATATCGCCCTGCGACTGCAGCTCGCGCCGGACCTGCCCCCCGTCTGGGCCGATAAGGGCCAGTTGGAGCAGGTCATCCTGAACCTGGTGGTCAATGCCCGCGATGCTATGCCCCAGGGTGGAACCATCACTCTGGAAACAGCCAACGTTACCCTGGATGAAACCTACGCCCGCCGCCACCTGGATGTAGAACCCGGTTCCTACGTTATGCTGGCCGTCAGCGATACAGGCCACGGGATGGATAAAGAAACCATACGCCATATTTTTGAGCCGTTCTTTACCACCAAAGAAAGCGGCAAGGGGACGGGGCTGGGCCTGTCGACGGTGCACGGCATTGTGCGGCAAAGCGGCGGGCACATCCAGGTTTACAGCGAACCTGGCCAGGGAAGCGTCTTCAAGATTTACCTGCCGGTAGCCGAACCGTCTGCCGCGGCGGAGCCGGCGGTACTGCCGCCGCCCGTGCAGGCACTGAGCGGCACGGAAACCATCCTGATTGCCGAAGATGACCCGGCCGTGCGGCAGTTGATGCGTCAGGTTTTAACCAGCAATGGCTATACCGTGCTCGATGCGGCCACGGGCCGGCAGGCTCTCCAGATTTTTACCCCCGGAGTCCAGCTCCTGCTCACCGACGTGGTGCTCCCCGATATGAACGGCCAGGAGCTGGCCGGACAGCTCCGCCAACAACAGCCAGACCTCAAGGTGCTGTACACATCCGGCTACACCAGTGAGGCCATTGTCCACCAGGGTATTCTGGAGGCCGGCCTGGCTTTTCTGCAGAAACCGTTTACTCCCAGCATCCTCCTGCGCCGCCTGAGGGAGGTACTGGATGCGTCGTAAGAGAGGCGCATTCCTGCGGTAGTCGGGGCATCCGTAGGGGGTGTCAGGGAATTCCCTGACACCCTTTCTTGATTCCCCTACAAAAACTATCTCCACTTTCCCCACACGGTTGAGGGAATCTCCCGCTACAAATCCCCCGTGAAAAATCGTACAATAGAGATGCTTCCGAGCCTGATTCGCTACGGGCGCGGCCGCCTAGGCGAACAGGACATGCCCCACCGGGGCCGGGTGATGGGGGAAACCCCACCGCCTTCCGACGCCCGACCACTTACAACGGGCCGACTTGAAAAGGAGGCAGTCCGCGGCAGGCGGGGTGCTTCCTTTTGTACTTTTGTAAAGGGAGACGGCCCCAGGTAATGTAGGGTCACATTAATGTCGCCCTACCCCAACGTTATTTTCACGGAGGGACAACGCATGACCTACCTGCAAACCATCAATCGTTTTAATGAAAGGAGGGTAAGCAATGTCTAATATTCTGGAAAAAGAAAGCGCCCTCGTGCGAATGCAGGCCGACATCAAAAAGGCCCTGCAGAAGCCCGAGGACCAGCGGCGCTGGGTGATGGTCATCGACACGCGTAAATGTGTGGGATGCCATGCCTGCACCGTCAGCTGTGTGGCGGAAAACAAACTGCCGCCCGGTGTTGTTTACCGCCCCGTTCTGGAGCACGAGTTCGGAACCTTCCCCAATGTGGGCAAACGCTTTATGCCCCGCCCCTGTATGCAGTGCGACAACCCCCCGTGTGTGCCGGTTTGTCCGGTCAATGCCACCTGGAAGCGCCCGGACGGTATCGTAGCCATCGACTACGAAGAGTGCATCGGCTGCCGGTACTGCATCACCGCCTGCCCCTACTCGGCCCGGACGTTTGACATGGGCCACACCTATTCTCAGGGCACACCTCAACAGATGCAGTACGAGCTGGAGCCGAACTTCGAATACGGCCAGGAATGGCCCCGTGAAGAAGGCGTGTCGCCGGAGGGGAATGTCCGCAAGTGCCATTTCTGCCTGCACCGCCTCAACGAAGGGGAACTGCCGGCCTGTGTCACTACCTGCATTGGGACCGCCAACTACTTTGGCGACGCCAACGACCCGGACAGTCTGGTTGCCGAGCTGATTGCCTCCCCCAACGCTATCCGGCTCAAGGAAGAAATGGGCACCAACCCCAAAGTCTACTACCTGGTTTAATGCGGAAAGGAGGAATATACAATGAGTAAGACACTGCAGAGAGCGGCCTGGGCCATCGCCATTATCGGTTTTGTGGTCGGGCTGGTTGGTTTTTACCAACGATTGACACTGGGACACACCGCAACAAACTACGGTAGCTATGTCCCCTGGGGACTGTGGGTTGCGGCGTATATCTACTTTATTGGTTTAAGTGCCGGGGCATTTTTGCTGTCGGCCCTGGTTTATGTATTCCGGGTAAAACTGCTGAAGCCTGTCGGCAAGCTGGCCCTCTTTACCGCCCTGGTCACCCTGGCCGCGGCAATGTTCTCCATCTGGATGGACCTGGGACACCCGGAACGGGCCTGGGAGCTGATTTTCCGGACAAACTTCGGCTCGATGATGGGCTGGATGGCCTGGCTCTATTCGGCCTATTTCCTCCTTCTGGTGGTAGAGCTGTGGTTCGCCATGCGGGCCGATATGGCCGCCTGCGCCGGTGAAGCCGGTTTCCGCGGCAAACTGTGCAACTTCCTCACCTTTGGACAAAAAGACACCTCCGATGCCTCCGTTGAGCGGGATATGAACATCCTGCGTATTCTGGGCAGTATCGGTGTTCCTCTGGCCGTGGCCTTTCACGGCGGTGTGGGCGCCCTGTTCGGCGTGGTGGGAGCGCGTCCCTACTGGAACAGCGGCCTCACCCCGATTACCTTCCTGGTTGGCGCTCTGGCCTCCGGCGGCGCCCTGCTGGTCTTCATCGCCGCCATCTGGGGGCCCAACCGGGGCACCGAACAGCATAAAAAGCTGGTCGTCTTCCTGGGCCAGATTGTACTGGGTCTGCTCCTGTTCGACCTCCTGCTGGAATGGGCCGAATACTCCATCAACCTGTACACCTCCATTCCCTCGCACGCCGCCAGCCTGCGGCTGGTGCTGTTCGGCCAGTACTGGTGGGTCTTCTGGATTGTACACCTGCTCATCGGCTCGGTGATTCCGGTGCTCCTGCTGGCCTTCTCCGGTAAGAACGTTACCGCTGTAGCCACCGCCGGCGCGCTGATTGCGGTGACCTTCATCAGCGTCCGCCTGAACATCGTTATCCCGGCCCTGGCCGTGGAAGAACTGGAAGGTCTGAAGCATGCCTTCTCCGGCCCCGGCCTGAGCTTCGACTACTTCCCCAGCACCGCCGAATGGCTCTTCTTTATCTGGACCGTCTCGCTGGCCGGCCTGCTCTTCTTGATTGGCTACAGCTTACTGCCTTTAGTTACTCCACAGAAGGAGGCGTAAACTATGACGACAAAAATGAAAACGCCCAACGTAAAATCCGATAACGGCATTTTGAACGAAGAAATCTCCCGCCGCGACTTTATCAAGACCAGCGCCTTTGTGGGCGGCACGGCGGCTCTGGCCGGCGGTCTGCCCTGGATAGCGGCCGACGGCAGTCCGGACCGGGGCGCGGCTTCCGTTCCGGCGGGCAAGGGTGCAGAATACCCGCTGAGTCAAGCAGAAAACGTCATTTACAGCATCTGCCTCAACTGCCATACCGCCTGCTCCATCAAAACCAAGATTCAGAATGGGCAGTTGGTCAAAATTGACGGCAACCCCTACAGCCCGATGAACCTCCTGCCGCACCTGCCGGAAGATACCCCCATCACCGAGGCGGCCAAGGTAGACGCCAAACTGTGCCCCAAGGGTCAGGCCGGCGTGCAGATTTACAACGACCCCTACCGCCTGCGCAGGGTGCTCAAGCGCGTTGGCCCGCGCGGGAGCGGCAAATGGCAGACCATCGACTTCAACCAGGCCATTGACGAAATCGTCAACGGCGGCGACCTGTTTGGCGAAGGCCATGTGGACGGCCTGAAAGACATCTACAAACTGCGCGACCCGGAACTGTCCAAGGAGCTGGCCGCGGACGCCAGCGCGGTTGCCAGCGGCAAAATGACCGTTGACGAATTCAAGCAGAAGCATGCCGCCCACCTGGACCTGCTCATCGACCCCGACCACCCCGACCTCGGCCCGGTCAACAACCAGTTTGTCTTCCTCGGCGGGCGCATTGAGCACGGGCGCAAGGAACTGGCCAAACGCTTCACCTACAACAGCTTCGGCTCCACCAACTTTTACCTGCACACCACCATCTGTGAGCAGAGCCACCATGTTGCCTACAAGATGATGAGCGGCAAAGACCACATGAAGCCCGACTTCCTGTCCGCCGAATTCGTCATCTTCTTCGGTACTGGCGCCTTTGAGGCTAACTTTGGCCCCACCCCAATGGCCGAACTGGTCACCGATTCCCTCGTCCGCCACAACTTCAAAATTGCCGTGGT
>RFJV01000556.1 GCA_003694775.1 Chloroflexota bacterium
CCGGGGATGACGGCAATATGATAATGGCGCATGGGAACCTCCGGTCAGGATAAGATTACCGCTTCCGGCCCAGCACAATCTGCCACGGAAAGGAATAGCCGTGCCAGAGGATGTCGATAACGCCGCTGACCATCTGCCGGAAGCCGCGTCCGGTGTAGTTGTGCAGGTGCTCCGGGTCGTTGCCGAAGGCGCTCAGGTGCTTGCCCCGCAAAAAGTTTGCCAGCCTGAACCAGGGTTCGTGGGGCACACTGCACAGCACGTATTCTGAGGATACCCGTGCCAGCTCTCGGAGGCCGGCCCTGGAATCGGGCAGGTGCTCCAGCACTTCCAGGCAGATAACCAGCGGAAAGCTGTTATCCCGGAAGGGCAGGTGGTGCAGGTCAAAATTGACCAGCAAAGCGGTGTGCCGCAAGTTTTCCCGTCCCCAGCGGAGCGCGTCGAGGCTGAAGTCCCCGCCGACCATCCGCAGGCCGGGATGGTCGTTCTGCAGGTGGGCAATGGTAAACCCCTCCCCACAGCCGGCATCCAGCAGACGCGCCGCGCCGGTTTGTCCTACCAGCCGGGCAATGCGGTGGTGGAAGCGGGCCAGCAGTTTTTGCTGGACCGGGTTAGGGTTGAGATGCTTCTGCAGGTTGCCGTGCCGGGAAGATGTCATCGGGGCGTCCTCCGTCATTCGTCGTTCGTCGTTCGTCATTGGTCGCTCGTCATCTGCCGCGACCGAATCCGGGCAATAGAATACTCCTGCTCAGGCCGGAAGGCAAAGTAGCGCACCATTTCTCCCAGCAGGCCCATAGAGAACAACTGTACCCCCAGAATCATCGCCAGGATGCCCACCAGGAACAGCGGGCGAGTACCGATGGGGCCGACGTCTGCCGCGCCGGCGGCCCGCAGAAACCACAGCACGGCCAGATAGCCTTCAATCAGACTGCCCGCGGCCAGCATCAGCAGGCCTCCCAGGCCAAACAGCCGGAGCGGGGCCTTGAGGTAGTTCAGCAGGAAGAGGACGGTAATAAAATCCAGCAGGCCGCGGATGGTGCGTCCGGGGCCGTATTTTGACCTGCCGGAATGCCGCGGGTGGTGCTGGACCGGCACCTCGGTGATGCGGAAGCCGCGGCCCGCGGCCAGCACGGGGGTAAAGCGGTGAAAGTCGCTGTAGAGGGGAATTTGCTCGATGACTTCCCGGCGGTACATCTTGAAGCCGCAGTTGAAATCGTGCAGGTGCAGGCCGGTGGCCGCGGC
>RFJV01000097.1 GCA_003694775.1 Chloroflexota bacterium
ATTCACAATTCACAATTCACAATTCACAATTCAAATCAGGTTCCTTCCTGCCAACTGTTCAAATAGGCGACCTGCTCCTCGGTCAGGGTGTCGATTTGCACGCCCATGGCTTCCAGCTTGAGACGGGCAATTTCCTGGTCGATGTCTTTGGGGATGGCGTAGACCTTTGGCTCCAGCCGGGAACCGTTCTGGTAAATGTACACCGCGCCCAGAGCCTGGTTGGCAAAGCTCATGTCCATTACCGCGGCGGGGTGTCCTTCGGCCGCGGCCAGGTTCACCAGCCGGCCTTCTCCCAGCAGACGAATTTTGCGCCCGTCGGCCAGCTCGTACTCATCCACAAAGGCCCGCGGAGACCGCTTGTCGACGGCCATTTCTTCCAGGGCGGGGATGTTGATTTCCACGTTAAAGTGACCGGAGTTTGCCACACAGCAACCATCCTTCATCACCTCAAAGTGATGGCGGTCCACCACATTTTTGTTGCCAGTGGCGGTCACGATGAAATCGGCCTGCGGCGCGGCTTCCAGCATTGGCATTACCCGGAAGCCGTCCATCACTGCCTCCAGGGCCTTGAGCGGCTCCACCTCGGTGACAATCACGTTGGCGCCCATTCCTCTGGCCCGCATGGCAATCCCCCGACTGCACCAGCCGTACCCGGCCACCACAAAGGTTTTTCCGGCCAGCAGAATATTGGTGGCCCGGATGATGCCGTCGATGGTGCTTTGCCCGGTGCCGTAGCGGTTGTCGAACAGATGCTTGGTGTCGGCATCGTTGACGGCCATCACCGGAATTTTCAGCGCGCCCTCTGCGGCCATGGCCCGCAGGCGGATAATGCCGGTGGTGGTTTCTTCGGTACTGCCGACCACTTCCTCAAGCTGGCCGGCCCGCTCCTTGTGCAGGAGGCTGACCAGGTCGGCTCCGTCGTCCATGGTCAGGTTGGGGTGGTGGTCCAGGGCGGCGTTCAGGTGCTGGTAGTAGGTGGCGTTGTCTTCGCCCTTGATGGCAAAGACCGGTATTTCGTAAACCGAGACCAGGGCGGCGGCGACGTCATCCTGGGTGCTGAGAGGGTTGCTGGCCGTGAGAACCACGTCGGCGCCGGCGGTTTGCAGGGCGCGCATCAGGTTGGCAGTTTCGGTGGTGACATGCAGACACGCGCTCACCTTCACCCCGTCGAGCGGGCGCTCTTTGTGGAAGCGGTCCATCAGCGAGCGGACAACCGGCATCTCCTTCAAGGCCCACTCGATACGCCAGCGGCCCTGTTCGGCCAGATTGATATCCTTGATGTCGAATTCCTTGCGGTTCATCAAATCTCCTTTCGTTGCTTACAGTATCATTTTCAAAACAGCGGGGCGGCCTGCTGGTCGCCCCAACGGTTATGGATGGCGAACAAAATCGTCCATTTCCGGCGTGTCGCCAAAGGCTTCCCGGTAGCGCCGGGCAAACTGCTGGCGGGTAAAGCGGTGGCGCTGGGTTCCGTGCTGTTCCAGCACGTACACTGCGGCCAGCGCGCCCATCCGACCGGCGACTTCCCAGGGGTAGCCCCGCATTATACCGGTAATCAGACCGGCCCGGAAGGCATCGCCCACGCCGGTGGGGTCGGCTTCCCGGTCGGGGCGGGCGGCGGGGATGTGGATTTCGCGGGCCAGGGCCATGCCGCCGGCCTGCTGTTCCGTTACCCGGATGACCGCGCCCTTGTCCCCTCTGGTCACCACCACGGTCTCCACCATCCCCTGAATGTCGTTATCGCTGAGGCCGGTGCGGCGCTTCACCAGTTCGTATTCGTAGTCGTTCACAATCAGGATTTTGGCCCCGCGGATACCCTGAAGCAGTTCTTCGGGGGTCAGCCGGGGGATTTGCTGGCTGGGGTCGTAAATATAGGGGATGTTCAGCTCCTGACACTCGCGGACATACTTGACCATTGCCTGGGGGTCGTTGGGAGAAATGATGGCGATGGAAATTTTGCGGTAATCCTGGTCGGCAAAGCTAATCTGGCCGGCCTTGGCCATTGCCCCGGTGTAGAAGCTGGCAATCTGGTTGTTGACCTGGTCGGTGCTGACGAAGAAGGAAGCGGTAAACTCGTTGGGAAGCTGGAGTACTCCGCTCACGTCGACTCCCTGCTGGCGCAGGGCGGCGATATATTCCGGGGCATCCTGACCCACGGTAGCCATCAACAGCACCGGCTGGCCCAGCAGGGCCAGGGTGTAGGCGATGTTTCCGGCACAGCCGCCGCGCTCCCGCCGCATCGAGTCGACCAGGAAGCTGACGGAGAGAATCTCAATCTGGTCTGGCAGGATGTGCTCGGCAAACTTGCCGGGAAAAGACATAATATAATCGAAGGCCATAGAGCCGGTTACGGCAACGGTCAACGGGCTGTTCTCCTTTTTTTCAGGCGCGGCACGTCCGCCCTGTTTTACGCAACGAGCGATAGTAACACAGGGCGGACGGTTTGTCAAACAGTTGTGCACAAAATGCATAGCGCTCTGGCGCGTTTACCACTGCCAGTGCTGAACCAGGGCCTCCAGCGGCTTACGCTCCTTGGCGTGCGGCTGGTCGGCGGGGTAGCCCAGGGGAGTAAAGGCTACCGGCTCCACATTGTCCGGCAGGCGCAGAATTTCGCGGGCCGCGACCGGGTCGAAGGCGGCCACCCAGCAGGTTCCCAGGCCCAGGCTGGCCGCGGCCAGAATGAGGTGGTCCATTGCTATGGCGACATCCACAAACAGGTAGCTCTGACCGTCGCGGCGGCTCCAGGCTTCGTCGCGCAGGCCGCAGGCACAGATAACCAGCGGTGCCTGGTGAAACCAGCTCCGGTGGTAGATGCGCCGCAGTTCGGCCTCATGGCCGGCGGTGGGGATAACCAGGAAGCGGTACGGCTGGCGGTTGCAGGCGGAAGGCGCCAGCCGGACGGCCTCCAGCACCTGCCGGAGCTTTTCTTCTTCCACAGGGTCCGGTTTATAGGCCCGGACGCTGTACCGTTGGGCAACCAGACTGTTGAAATCCATCTTTTCACCTCCATTTAGTTAAAGGATGAAGGCGGAAGGATGAAGGTGGAATCTCCTAATCCCCAGTCTCCAATCTCCCCCAGGCTGTCCCCTATACAGGCTGAAACCGGCCATCCTGCTCGCGGACAAGGCCGCGAAAAGCCAGCAACTGCAAGTAGCCGTTGAGCATCCACAAACCGGCCAGATGGGGTGGGCCGGGATACATCCGGGTCAGCAGGGCGGGCACGGTGGTATGGCCGGCCCGCACCAGAGCCAGACACTCGGACAGGCGCTGTTCCAGCCGCGCCCTCTGCCGCTGGATGACCTGCCGGTGGTCGCCAAATGGGGGGCCGTGTCCGGGGTACACCCGGTCCACATCCAATTGTTCGACCTGCGCCAGCGAGTCCAGAAAATAGGCCAGGGCGGGCCGGTCGTGGGGCGCGTCGCCCGGACGGTCCAGAACCGGCGCGGGTGCTCTGGCTAACAGCATGTCGGCAGAAAGCAACTGCCGGCTGTGGGGCTGGTAAAAACAGGTCTGCGCCCAGGCGTGGCCCGGCGCGTGGAGCACCTGCCACGCCTGCCCACCCAGCTCCAGCCGGTCTCCGGGGTGGAAAACCCGGATTCGTTCCGGGGGGACAGCTTCGCAGGCGCGGGCCACCGCGGCCAGCTGGTTGAGAATGGGGCGGCTGAGGTCGGGGGGAAAATGCCAGCGGGGGAGCAGGTCCCGGCGGTAGTACTCCACCCGCTGGAGCAGGCGGTCGGGCAGGTTGACCAGCCAGGGCCGGCCCAGGTCTGCAATCCAGATGTCGGCGGGGCTGTGGGCGGTCAAACGATTTGCCAGGCCGCAGTGGTCCACGTGGGGGTGGGTAATGACCACCCGGTGCAGGTCTGCCGGCGTCAGGTTGTGCCGGGCCAGGCCATCCAGAAGTGCAGACCAGCACGGTTCGCTCTTCAGGCCGGTGTCTACCAGCACCGGCTCCGGGCCGGGAAAGAGGTAGGCGTTCACCGGGCCAAATCCGGTACCGGTGGGCAGTTCCAGACGAATCGGGATTTTGGGTGAGTTTGGGGTTTGGTGCGTCATCTGCAATCCCAGGAGATTGAGAGATTAGGAGGCGGCGTATCCTTCCGTCGCCATTCTTTTTGGTGGAGTATACCACAGGATGGAGGGTGGCGCACAAAGTGGTATGCACCAGGAATCGAAAAAGCCGGGGCGCCCACTCCCGGCTTTTTCAAAAGGAGGAGAAGAGAGTATCAATTACACTTCCATTATATATTGAAAGACAGGCCAGGGCTTGACGGTTACGCGATGCCCGGACGCCGGATAGGCTACGGTCGCTCAACGCTATGGTGACGGAAGGTGGCTGGCGGCGCGGGGTCGGCATTGAGCAAGGGGTTATTTTGCCTCCTTGAGTAACGGTCAGTCTTCCGGGCGGCCGGTCAGCAGAAGCGACTTCAATCGGGCTGGCCGGTACAGACGGTTCCGCCAGACAAACCACAGGCCGGCCAGCAGGCCGCCCAGTTCCCAACCCCAGAGTTCGGGCCGGCGGGTAAAGGCATACCAGTAGGCCAGCTTGATGTCGGTCTGTTCACTGCCCTGCTTGCCCCACACATGGAACCGCCATCCCCGGAACGGCCAGTACCAGGTATCGTGGAAATACCAGAGCCGGTCCAGCACGGCATGTCCCACAAAGGCCAGACCGTAAATCCAGCCGCGGGGCCGTTTCCAGAACACAAACAGCAGAACCCCCAGATGAGCCAGCATGGTGTGGGCAAACAGGACCGCGGCCTTGTAGCGACGGTAAAAGTAGAGGGCGGCCAGCGGCTTGTCGATTAAATCCGGCCCCATCGCGGCCAGGGCCACCAGCCG
>RFJV01000557.1 GCA_003694775.1 Chloroflexota bacterium
CATAGCCGGGACGTCCCGGCACACAAATCCGCTGTCCGACATACACCATATCGGGGTTGTAAATCCGGTTGCTGACCATCAGCTCGCGGACAGACACACCGTACAGCATCGCAATAGCCGACAGCGTGTCGCCGGCCCGCACGGTGTGGTACGTACAGCCACCGGGAACAGGAGCCATACCGGGCGGGTATATTCCTTCCCCAACCGGAATTCTCAGCGGCTGGCCGGCATAAATCAGGTCAGGGTTGCGCAGACCATTGGCCTGCATAATGGCCCCTACCGGAACCCGGTAGCGAGCGGCGATGCCGTAGAGGGTCTCTCCCGGCGCGACATAGTGAATCACAGGCCCCTGCTGTTCTCCGGTGGCCGCAACCGCCAGGCTCGACGTCGCGGCAGAGAGAACAACCAGCAGGACCACGATGGTCAATATCTTTTTCATTATGACCTCCTTCGCCCCAAGATATAGGCGTATGACGGACAGCTACCCCAAGATGTGGAAATCGTGCAATCTTAAGACACTATACATAATACCCGACTTGTCATAATATGTCAAGTGGTTGGAAAAGATTGGGGCATTTCTGCTTTATGGTAGCCGGGGCATCCCTATGCCCCGGCATGGGTATGCCGGGGCTACAAACCATAAAATTGAAATACATCTGAAAAGATTGGGGCGAAGTTTAACCCTGGTCAAAATTCAGGCCACGGCCACCCGGCCGCGTGCTTTCTGAGGGTCACGCATTGTCAGCAGGGGCACGCCAACGCCGTAGGTGATAAAATCGCCTGCCGGCGTTACCTCGATAACGGCAAACGGGGGGCTGGTTTCCGGGGAGATGGTCATTCCCCTGAACAGCGGTTTGACCACCTCCGGAGGCAGGTCAGACGGCTCCAGAATACGGGCACGTCCGGAAAAGGTAATGGTAGCCGCGGGTATTTTTATCCACGGCAGAAGCGGAATCTGCTTGTGGATGGGAATCGTCAGCGATACCGACGGGTTGGCACGGATATGCCGGATTTTCCAGGCCGTTTTCAGGCTCGAAATATACAGCTTTCGCTGGTGCACAACGTAGACAATGCCCGCGGTGCGGGCCTCTCCGCTGGCGGTCACCATTCCCAGCACGGCAAAAAGCTGTTTTTCGACCTCCTGCCACACCTGGTCGGTGGTAATGTGGGCCATTTCACCCTCCCTTCATCATTCACCGTTCACCCGGTACATCATCGTATGGTTGTACCCGGTGACAATCCGAATATAGCCAGACAGCATCCGGTCGACCTCCGGGTCGCCGGTATCTACCAGGAGCGGGCGGCCTTCGAGGGCGTATATTTTTTCCGGCACGCTGACGATGATAAGGTTGTCCCGGCCCACTTTCCGCAGAACAGCCGGGCTAATCTGCTGGTTGCCCCGGCCAAAAATAAATCCCTGCCCGCCGATGATGGTCGCCACAATCCTGGCACAGGGCGCGGCCTCAACCAGCTCCAGCAACTGCTTCTCCCCCACATCCGAGGCTACCAGCTTCCGGTTCTGCACCACATCCACCCCGATAAGGGTTTTGGGCAGGCCCAGCACATCGGTGATGGCCCGCGTGGTTGTTCCCGGCCCGATGATGTACAGGCAATCGTCTTCCATATGGTCCACCACGTGGTAGGCAATAGCCTCCAGCGTGGCCCGCTCGCTGGCCGGATTGGGACTTTTCAGGCTCTGCACCAGCCGGGGCTGGAACGGAATCTTCAGGTAGCCAAAAAGTTTGGGGGCCACAATCCCCTGCCGGACCGCGTCTTCGTCCAGGTCCATCACCTCGCATTCCCGTGCCGATGAAACTTTGCCCTGCACAAACAGCGCGGCCAGCTCCCCGGCGTGACGGGGCGTGGCCGCATAGACCGCGGAATGGATTTTAACCCCAGCCGGAATACCCAGCACCAGGACATCCGTCCCCACGGCCTGGTAAATATCGCGGGCTGTTCCGTCACCGCCGGCAAACAACAGCAGGTCGACCCCCTGACGGCGCAGTTCCTGGGCCGCCCGGCGGGTATCCTCGGCGGTGGTCTGCTCCGAGGCGACCTGGACCACAACGACCGGCTCCAGGCCGGCGGCGCGGGCCGGCTCGGCTCCCATCTGGCCGGGGCAGGTCAGCAGGGTAAAAGCCGCGGCGACCGGCTTCAGGTAGGCCAGCGCCTGCTCCGCCCGGTGCGGCGCCTCCGGCTTTGCGCCCATCGCCAGCGCCTGGGCCTGGATGTCTGCCCCGTCACTGCCTTTCAACCCCACGCGGCCACCCAACCCGGCCACCGGGTTGACAATCAATCCGATTTTCTTTGTCGACATGCGTCCTCCGCTGGTGATTGTGGTACAGGTGGGTCTATTCTACTCGCAGGGAGATATACGGTCAACCCCGATACCCAACGCGCCAACATTGACAAAGCCGCGTCCCTGTGCTAAACTAGCGTTGTTTAGACAAGTCAATATATTTGCTGGTTGACGTGTAACGGGAGAGAGTCTGGCAACGGCAAAGAAAGGGCTTTGCCTGTCCAGGCCGCCGAAGGTGCAAGGCTGGGAAGTTAAGCCGGGCTTCCCCGCCGAAACTCTCAGGCAAACGGGTCGTTACACCGACAGCAACTCTGGAGAGCCGGCCTCGCCAGCACAGCGCAGTGGGTCAACTGGCAGGGCCGCACCGAAGGGGCAACCCCGTTGAACATTGTCGGAACGCCGTCATCCTGCCGCACCTGCACTGCCGACATCTCCAATGGGGTCAATCTCTCAGGTTCAGGACAGAGTTTAACGGGCACAAATACCAATAGTGCCCGTTTTTTGTTGTCCGGCCAGACCAATAAGAGGTGGTGAGAATGAGCGAAACCCTGAAGCGCACCCGTTTGTACCAATGGCACGTGGACCACGGCGGAAGAATGGTTCCCTTTGCCGGCTGGGAAATGCCGGTCCAGTACCCCACCGGCCCCATCGAGGAGCACCACATCACCCGCCGCTCCGCCGGCCTGTTCGATATTGACCATATGGGGCAGATTACCGTCACCGGGCCGGATGCCGAGGCTTACCTGAACCGGCTGGTCACCTGGGACATCACCCTGATGGCCGATTTTGACGCCCACTACTCCTTGATTTGCTACGACCACGGTGGTATTGTGGATGACATCTTTATCTACAAACTGCCGGACCGCTGGTTCCTGGCGGTCAACGCGGCCAATCTGGACAAGGACTACCGCTGGATGCTGGACCACACCGGCGGATACAATGTCACCGTCACCAACATCTCCGACGAAACCTACATGCTGGCCCTGCAGGGGCCGCGAGCCATTGAACTTCTGCAAAAGCTGACCCCCACCAACCTGGACAACGTGCCCCGCTTTACCGCCTTCGAAGGCGAAGTGGCCGGAATTCCAACCGTAGTGGGCCGAACCGGCTACACCGGCGAGGACGGCGTGGAGCTGTTCTTCCCCGCGGACCAGGCCCTCAAAATGTGGGAAACCATCCTGCAAACGGGCGAGGAAGCCGGCATCGAGGTCAAACCGATTGGCCTGGCGGCCCGCGACAGCCTGCGCTTTGAGCCGTCCTTCCCCCTCTACGGCCACGAGATTAATGAGGAGACCACCCCCCTGGAAGCCGGTCTGGGCTGGGCCTGCAAGTTCGAGGCCGATTTTATTGGCCGGGAGGCTCTGCTCAAGCAGAAGGTGGAGGGTCTGCGCAAAAAGCTGGTCGGCTTTGAGCTGGTGGATAAGGGCGTACCGCGGGAGGGCTACCCGGTTGCCAACGACGCCGGCGAGGAAATCGGCAAGGTGGTCACCGGGATGTACGCACCAACGGTAGACAAGTACTGCGGACACGCCTACGTGCCCCCGGAATATGCCCAGGTGGGCACGTCAATAAAAATACTCATCCGCAGCAAGCCCAAAGCCGCGGTGGTGGTCAAACGGCCATTCTACACACCGGCGTATAATAGATAGGGCGATAATGCGGTAGGGCGGTAGGGCGACAGAATCACTCTCCCCCTTACTCCCTGCTACTTTGCTACTTTGCTACTTTGCTACTTTGTTACTTTGCTACTTTGCTACTTTGTTACACTGCTACTTTGCACCATTGAACTCAAGAAAGGAGACAAAAAATGAAACTGGATGCCAATGCAAAATACCGGGATACCCACGAGTGGGCACGGAAAGAGGGCGACCTGATTGTGTGCGGGATTACCGACCACGCCCAGGAAAGCCTCAGCGACGTGGTTTACGTGGAACTGCCGGAAGTGGGCGACACGCTCGACCAGGGCGAAACCTTTGGCGTGGTGGAGTCGGTGAAGGCCGCCAGCGACCTGTACATGCCGATGAGCGGCGAGATTGTGGAGGTCAACGAACGGCTGGAGGACGAGCCGGAGCTGGTCAACAGCGACCCCTACGGTGAAGGCTGGATGATTAAATTCAAGCCGACCAACCCGGATGAGTGGGACGGCCTGCTGACCGGCGAAGAGTACGAAAAAGCCGTGGCTGAAGAAGAGGGATAAGCAATGAACTACATACCCAATACCGAAGCCGACCGGGAGGCGATGCTCAAAACCATCGGCGTCGACTCGGTGGAGGCGCTGTTTGAGGCCATCCCCGCCGATGTGCGCTTTCCCCGGCTCAACCTGCACCGCCCGCTGTCGGAAATAGAGGTGCTGGCCGAAATGGAGCACCTGGCCGACCAGAACGCAGACGCCAACCACTACACCTGGTTCCTGGGTGCAGGGGCATACAACCATTTTGTGCCCAGCGTGGTCGGCGAACTGATTGGCCGGGGTGAATTCTACACCGCCTACACCCCCTACCAGCCGGAAGCCAGCCAGGGCACGCTCCAGGCCATCTTTGAATACCAGAGTATGATGGCCGAACTGACCGGCATGGAAGTGGTCAACGCCTC
>RFJV01000558.1 GCA_003694775.1 Chloroflexota bacterium
CGCGCCGGAGCTGTGCACCTTCATTGTCCCGGCAACCGTCCACCGCGGGGCGGTGAAGATTGCCATTTCCACCGGCGGGGCCAGCCCGGCCCTGGCCCGGCACCTGCGCCGGCAGGTCGAGCAAATTATTGGTCCGGAGTATGCCGTCCTGGCAGACATTCTGGCCGGCCTGCGTCCCCGGCTCCGGGCCGGTCTGCCGGACTCGTCCACGCGGGCGCAGGTCATCCGCAGTCTGCTGGCCTCCGACCTGCTGGCAGTGATTACCGCAGAGGGACCGGAGGCCGGACGGGCCTATGCCCGCGCCTTGCTGGACAACCTGATTCAACGCCACGGAGGATAACCCCATGCCCCAACCCACACCCTCACCGGGAATGGTGTACCTGATTGGCGCCGGTCCCGGCGACCCCGGTCTCATCACCGTGCGTGGCATCGAGTGTCTGCGCCGGGCCGATGTGGTGGTGTACGACCGGCTGGCTAACCATTCCCTGCTGGCCCACGCCCGCGGTGCGGAGCTGATTGACGTGGGCAAACAGCCGCACCGCCATCCGGTTCCCCAGGAAGAAATCAACGCCCTGCTGGTTGAGCACGCCCGGGCCGGCAAGGTGGTGGCCCGGCTCAAGGGCGGCGACCCGTTTGTCTTTGGCCGGGGGGGAGAGGAAGCCCTGGCCCTGGTGGAAGCCGGCCTGCCGTTTGAGATTGTACCGGGGGTGACCAGCGCCATCGCCGGGCCGGCCTATGCCGGTATCCCGGTGACCCACCGCGGCCTGGCCTACAGCGTCGCTTTTGTGACCGGTCACCGGGCCGATGACCTGGACGATTCCGGCTACAACTGGCCCTACCTGGCGACCGGCCCGGATACGCTGGTCATCCTGATGGGCGTGTCCAATCTGGCGATGATTGTGGAACAGCTCATCCGCCACGGACGCCCGCCCGACACGCCCGCGGCGCTGGTGGAGCGAGCCTCGCGTACGGTGCAGAAAACCGCGGTGGGGGTGCTGGAAAACATTGTGGAGCGGGCGCAGGCGGCCCGCATCCGGCCTCCGGCGGTCATCGTTATCGGGCGGGTGGCGCAGTTAGCCGAACAGCTCCGCTGGTTTGACCTGCCGGCGCGGCGGCCTCTGCTGGGCCTGCGCGTGCTCAACACCCGGCCTCTGGAGCAGGCCGGCGAGTTCAGCCGGCGGCTGATGGAGCTGGGCGCGGAGGCAGTGGAACTGCCTACCACCTGCATTACCGCGGTTGACGACCCTGCCCCGCTGGACCAGGCTGTGCGCCGGCTGGTGGAGCAATCCGCCTGGGAATGGGTCATTTTCTCCAGCCCCAATACGGTTTCCTACTTTCTTGACCGTCTGCTGGCCCTGGGGTATGATGTCCGTGGGTTGAGCCGCACCCGGCTGGCGGCCGTGGGGCACTCTACCGTGTCGGCGCTGTTGCGGTACGGCCTGCGCCCCGACCTGACCCCGGCCCGGCATACCACCGAAGGTCTGCTGTCGGAGCTGGACGACCTGCCGGGGCGGCGGATTCTACTGCCCCGCGCCAACATCACCTCCCCGCGGCTGGCCGAGGCCCTGCAGACGCGGGGTGCGCAGGTTGACGTGCTGACCACCTACCTGGTGCGGCCCGCCGCGCCCCATCCGGCCTCATTGTCTGCTCTGGTAGACGGCGGGGTCGATGTGGCGACTTTTGTCAGCCCGTCGGCGGTGGAAGGGCTGATGTCGATGCTGGCGGCCCAGCAGGTGACCCTGCCGCCCGACCTGCGGGCGGCCTGCATCGGACCGGCCACCATTGAAGCGGCCCGGCAGGCCGGGTTCCGGGTGGAGATTATTCCGGAGAAGCACACCGTGGACGGTCTGCTGGAGGCGATGGTGCAGTGGCGAAAAGGAGCGTAACGATTGGAGAGTTAGAGAGTTAAAGAGTTAGAGAGTTGGTTAGTTGGTTAGTTTGTTAGTTGGCGCGTTGAAGGGTGGAGAGTTCATCTGGAAGCGCCTAAACTCGTAAACTCCCCAACTCATCAACTCCCAAACTCGTAAACTCACAAAACGGGGGTATCAGGTGGAAACGTTAGACTTCATCGGTGTCATTACCATTGTAGTTCAGCTGATTTTTCTGGAAGGCATTCTCTCTATTGACAATGCCGCGGTGTTAGGTGCGCTGGTTTCGGTTCTGCCGCGCGATAAGCCGGTCCCGTATCCCAAACCGCTGAAGTTTCTGCAAGGCTTCACCGACCGGGTTTTTGGGATGCAGCAGATGGCCGCGCTCAAAGTGGGTCTGCTGGGGGCTTACGCCGGGCGCGGCCTGATGCTGGTGCTGGCGGCCTGGGTGATTGAAAACCAGTTTCTCAAGGTGCTGGGCGCGCTGTACCTGGTCAAACTGGCCTTTGAACACCTTTCGCGGCTGGGGCAGGAGGAGGAAGAGGAAGCGCATATCAGCCTCAAGACCGTGGCTTTTTGGGGCGTGGTCCTGCAAGTCGAACTGGCCGACCTGGCCTTCAGCCTGGATAATGTGGTAGCCGCGGTGGCCCTGTCGGATAAGCTGTGGGTGGTGATGTTGGGGGTGGCCCTGGGGATTGTCATGATGCGGTTTGCCGCCGGAATCTTCACCTGGATGATTCGCAAGGAGCCGAGTCTGGAAATTGGGGCCTATCTGGTGGTGTTTAACATTGGTGTGGAGCTGTTGCTGGCGGAGTTTATGCACTTCCATTTTGAGGCCTGGCAGAAATTTGTGATTTCCATCCTCACCCTGGTGCTGGTGGTGGTATACGCCAGAGTACGGCCTCTGCATATTCTGGGGCCTGTTTTCCGGTGGGTGGCTCAGGGAATGGGGCTGGTGGACGAGCTGGTCAACTGGGCCTTGAGACCGGCAGCCGTGGTGCTGAGACTGCTGTTCCGCACGGCCAGCCGGGTGATTGCCCCCCTTGCCGCCCGGCGACGGGCGGGTGCCGGCCCCGTTTCGCCAAATGGGTACAAATCTGCTTTCGTGGAAGCCGAACCGGATATAGAGCCGGCTGTCCCCCAACCGGCGGCATTTTCCGACTCGTAAAGGGGCGGCGTACCTTTTCGCTCATGTGTAAAATAAGTGCTTATTATTGTAAGGGCGACCGGCCGGTCGCCCTTACAAAGCACGCGTACGATACATGAGCCTACTTTTTTAAGTGTCTTGTACCCAAATAAAAACAGGCCGGGGATTTTTCCCCGGCCTGTTTGATTCTGGTGGTGATTAGAGCCTGGTTAGCTCCTCGTAAACTCGCCAGCGTTGGGCCACGTCTTCCCGCATTTCTTCCAGGAGCTGTTCGGCCCGGCTGGGATTGGCCTGCCGCAGAATGCGGAACCGGTTCTGGCTGTACATAAACTCGGCAACATCAATCTTGGGGGCACGGGAGTCAAGCTGGAGCGGGTGCTTGCCTTCCCGGATATTGACCGGATTGTAGCGGTACAGGGGCCAGAAACCGCTGTTCACCGCGGCTTTCTGCACCTCCGGCGCTTTGCGCAGGTCGAAACCGTGGGCGATGCAGTGGCTGTAGGCGATGATGATAGACGGCCCGTCATACGCCTCGGCTTCCTGGAAGGCCTTGACCACCTGGGTCATATTGGCGGTCAGGGCGACCTGGGCCACGTAGACATTGCCGTACATCATTGCCATCAGCCCCAGGTCTTTCTTGGGCAGGCTCTTGCCGGCCGCGGCAAACTTGGCGACCGCGGCTCGCGGGGTAGCTTTGGACATCTGCCCGCCGGTGTTGGAGTAGACCGCGGTGTCCAGCACCAGGATGTTGACATTCCGGCCCGAGGCCAGCACGTGGTCCAGGCCGCCGTAGCCGATGTCGTAGGCCCAGCCGTCGCCGCCCACAATCCAGACCGATTTCTTGACCAGGTAGTCGGCCACACTGAGCAGTTGTTTGGCCTGGGAGCCGTCCATCCCGGACAGTATCTCCTTCAGCTTTTCGACCCGCTGGCGCTGGGCCTCGATTTCTTCGGGCGTATCCTGGAGAGAGGTCTTGATAGCCTGGAACAGGTCGGCACTGCCATTGGCCTGGGCCGCCACCTTGTCGAGCAGTTCGTAGGCGTACTCGGTCATCTTGTCGACGGTCAGCCGCATACCCAGACCGAACTCGGCGTTGTCTTCAAACAGCGAGTTGGACCAGGCCGGACCGCGGCCATCGGCACGGGTGGTGTAGGGAGTGGTGGGCAGGTTGCCGCCGTAAATGGAGGAACAGCCGGTGGCGTTGGCAATGATAGCCCGGTCGCCGAAGAGCTGGGTCAGCAGTTTGATGTAGGGAGTTTCACCGCAACCGGCGCAGGCCCCGGAGAACTCGAACATCGTCGGCAGGAGCTGGGACCCCTTGACGGTGTAGCGGTTGAAGAGGCTGGGGTCGGTATCCGGGATGGAGAGGAAGTAGTCAAAGTTGCGGGCTTCCTGCTCGCGCAGTTCCTCGGTCAGCGGGACCATATTGATGGCCTTCTTGCCGGTGCGCTGGCCGGAGGCGTCCTTGGCCTGGGCCGGGCAGATTTCCACACACAGGCCACAGCCGGTGCAGTCTTCCGGTGCAACCTGGACGGTAAAGACCATATCCCTGAACTGTTTTCCTGTTGCCGCAGTGGACTTGTAGCCGGCAGGGGCATTGCCGTTGGCATATTCTGCCGGGTACACCTTGGTGCGGATGGTGGCGTGCGGGCAGACAAAGGAGCACTGGTTGCACTGGATGCAGATATCCGGCTCCCAAACCGGAATTTCCACGGCGATGCGCCGTTTTTCGTATTTGGTGGTGCCGGTGGGGAAGGTTCCGTCCGCCGGCAGGGCCGAAACGGGCAGTTTGTCGCCCTGCTGGGCCATCAGCGGGACGGTCACTTTCTTGACGAACTCCGGCATGTCGGCCCGGACAAAGCTGTGCATCGGCTTCTGGCTGGTCACCTGCTGGGGCACGTCGACCCGCTCGATGCGGTCTTTGGCCAGGTTTGCGGCCTGGATATTCATATCGACCACGGTCTGGCCCTTTTTGCCGTAGGTGTCCCGAATGGCCAGCTCAATCATTTCCATTGCCTTCTCTTCCGGAATGACACCGGAAATCAGGAAGAAGGCGGTCTGCATAATCACGTTGATGCGGGTCCCCAGCCCCAGCGATTTTGCCAGGCTGATGGCATCAATCACGTAGAATTTCAGCTTTTTGTCGATAATCTGCTGTTGGACACGGGCCGGCAGGCGGTCCCAGACCTCGTCCTTGCCGTAAGGGCTGTTCAGCAGGAATATGCCGCCTTC
>RFJV01000559.1 GCA_003694775.1 Chloroflexota bacterium
AAGCAGACTGTTGGCCCAAGTCGGCTTTTAGCCGACTTTTTGTAACAGCCCAGAAATTCATTTCGGGGCTATCTCCACGCAAGCCCGGTATCCCTGGATAAGTCAGCATGGTTACGAGGCTAAGTTTATGTCTACCAAAAAAATGAAACGCACCCCCATAGTATGGATAGAAGGGCGCGTCCCTTTTTTCTGACCATCCGGACCGTCCATAAATTTCACACGAATACACGAATTTACGAATAGATGAAGAGGAAACACCATCTGTAAATTCGTAAATTCGTGATGTAACTACTCAAGCCAAGAGAAAAATCCGGTAAAGTACCATCAATTCCAGCCCTCTCACGTAAATCGTAATCCGTAATTTTCCGTTCTTACGTGTTATGTTTTACGCCTGATTGTCGGCAAAATGACCAGTTCAAGATTACCCCTGGACGACATAAATGTCGTCCTGCTCAGCAGTATCGCCCGTGGCGGTAGTTATTCGGGTATTCGTGTTCTATTCGTGGACGGCTGAGCAGTTACATGCATTTTACCAATACCGGAAAATATGGTAAGATTCCGCCAGTTTTGGCGGGCAACCCGCCCTCCCCCCTGACCAATAACCCTCTATACCGGTGACCGACCATGCAAATCACCTTTCTGTATTACGAAGATTGCCCTTCTCACGACACTGCTCTGGAGCGTCTCAAAACCGTACTGGCCGAGAAAAATGTCCAGGCCGACGTGCAGGTGGTCAAAATAGAAACCGAAGCCCAGGCCCAAAAGTGGCGTTTTATCGGCTCGCCCACCATTCTGGTGGATGGCCGCGATATCGACCCACCCGGCCCGGAGACCGTTCCTGCCCTGACCTGCCGGGCCTACCGGCTGGAAGACGGACGCATTTCCCCCTTGCCGTCCAAAGAAATGATTCGCCGTGCCCTGAAGACCGCAGAACGGGATGTCGGAGATTGGAGATTGGAGATTAGGGATTGAACTTTTCATCCTTCATCCCTCATCCTTCATCCTGATAATTTACCGGAGGTGATTCAATGGCAAAACTCAAAATCGGTGACAAGGCTATCCCCTTTGCCCTGCCGGGCGTTGACGGGGAGGAGCACGCCCTGGCCGACTACGCCGACAAAAAGGTGCTGGTGGTTGTCTTTTCCTGCAACCACTGCCCCTATGTCCGGGCCTGGGAAGACCGGATGGTCCAGATTCAGGCCGACTACGCCGATAAGGGAGTACAGTTCCTGGTTATCAATGCTAACGATGCCCAAAAGTACCCCGACGACAGCTTTGAAAAAATGAAGGAACGGGCGCAGGAAAAGGGGTTCAACTTCCCCTATCTGTACGACGAAACCCAGGAAATAGCCCGCTTCTACGGTGCGGAGCGTACACCGGAGTTCTTTGTCTTCGACAGCAAGGGCATTCTGCGCTACCACGGCGCGCTGGATGATAACTACGACGACCCGTCGGCGGTGAAACAGCATTACCTGCGGGACGCGCTGGACGCGGTACTGGCCGGACAGACCCCGCCCGTTCAGGAAACACCGCCGGTCGGCTGTACGGTCAAATGGAAATAGGAAGCAAAAATTCGTAGGGCGGCATCAATGTCGCCCTCCCATATTGATACGAGGAAGAAAAATGCCCGAAAAGGTAGGTTTTATTGGCTTGGGAATTATGGGCCAGGGAATGGCCCGCAACCTGCTCAAGGCCGGCTTCCCGCTGACCGTCTGGAACCGGACGGCCAGCAAGATGGAGCCGCTGGTAGCCGAGGGCGCACAGGCCGGCGCCAGCCCGGCCGATGTCGCCGCCCGCTCCGACATCATCATCACCTGCGTCAGCGACACGCCCGACGTGGAGGCGGTCATTTTGGGCGAAAACGGTATCATTCACGGCGCCCGGCCCGGCAGTCTGGTGATTGACTGCAGTACTATCAGCCCTATTGCGACCCGCCGTATCGCCGAGGCACTGGCCGGCAAGGGCGTGTCGATGCTGGACGCGCCCATCAGCGGCGGCAGTGAAGGCGCGGCTCAGGGAACCCTGTCCATCATGGTCGGTGGCGAGGCGGCAGATTTCAACCGCGCCCTGCCGGTTTTCCAGGCAATGGGCAAAAAGATTACTCACGTAGGCCCCAACGGCGCGGGGCAAACGGTCAAGCTGGTCAACCAGATTCTGGTGGTGGGCCACGCCCTGGCCATGAGCGAGGCTTTGCTGTTTGCCCAGGCCGGAGGGGTCAACCTGCACAAGGCCCTGGAAGCGGTCAGCGCGGGCGCGGCGGGAAGCTGGATGCTCAGCAACCGCGGGCCGCAGATTCTGGCCCGCGACTGGCGGCCCGGCTTCACCATCGACCTCCAGCTCAAGGACATCCGGCTGGTGCTGGACGCGGCCGACAAGCTGGGGGTGCCCCTGCCCGGAACCGGCCTGATTTTCCAGTTCTACCGCACTTTGCAGGCCCAGAATCTCGGTGGCGAGGGCAACCACGCCCTCATCAAGGCCCTGGAGCACCTGGCCGGCTTTGAGGTGACGGGTGGACTGGAGGACAGGGAGACCGGGTGACGAGAGACAGGGAGACGGGGTGACAGGGGGACGGGGAGACAAGGAGATAGGGTGACAGGGAGACAGGGAGACAAGGAGACAGGGTGACAAGGGGAATAAGTAATCTCCAATCTCCAATCCCCAATCTCTAATCTCTAATCTCCTAATCTCCTAATCTCCCAATCTCCCGTCCCCACTGTAATCCTGCCCGTACCAGCGCAGGTAAATTTCCGAAAGTGTCCCCTCCCGGCGAAGG
>RFJV01000560.1 GCA_003694775.1 Chloroflexota bacterium
AACTCACTAACTCACTAACTCATTAACGCCCAAACTCACCAAACTTTTTTCACCGGAGCGATAATTCTATGTTTACCAACGGCAACCGACGGCGAGTCGTTATCACCGGGATGGGAATGGTCAGCCCCCTGGGAAACGACCTGGAGTCCACCTGGCAGGCCATGATGCGGAGCGAATGCGGGATAGAAACCATCACCCGGTTCGATGTATCCGATTTTCCCTGCCGGTTGGCCGCCTTTGTCAAGGATTTTGACCCCCGCCTGTATATGGACAAGCGGGACGCGCGGCGCATGGCCCAGTTTGTACAGTTTGCCGCGGCCGCGGCCCAGCAGGCTATCACCGATGCCGGGCTGGATTTGAGCCAGGAAGACCCCACCCGCGTGGGTGTTGAAATCGGCAGCGCGCTGGGCGGCGCCGACGTGGTGGAAGAACAGCGACTGGTGCTGGAAACAAAAGGCATCAAAAAGATTAATCCCACCGCTCTGCCGGCACTGCTCATCAACATGCCCAGCTGTTTTGTATCGATTCAGCATAATCTGCAGGGGCCGGTTGGCGCGCCGGTTTCGGCCTGCGCCACGGGGATTTCCGGAATTGGCGAGGCCATGCGCCGGATTGTCTGGGGCGATGCGGATGTGATGATTGCCGGCTCCACCGAAAGCGCCATCACCCCCCTGATTGTGGGCGCGTTTGGCCGGCTGACCGCCCTGTCCAGCCGGAACGACACGCCCAAACGCGCCCTCACCCCCTTCGACGCCAGCCGCGACGGCACGGTAGTGGGCGAAGGCGCGGCGGTGGTCGTCCTGGAGAGTCTGGAGCACGCCCAGGCGCGCGGGGCCACCATTCTGGCCGAGGTGAAAGGTTTTGCCCTCACCGGCGACGCCTACCACATCTCCTCCCCGCGGGAGGATGGCAGCGGCGCGGCGCGGGCCATGAGCGGCGCGCTCAAGGATGCCGGTATCGAGCCGCACCAGGTGGATTACATTGCCGCCCACGGCACCGGCACACCGATGAACGACCCCATCGAAACTCAGGCCATCAAAACGGTGTTCGGTGAGGCGGCGTACGATGTTGCCATCAGCTCCATCAAGAGTATGACCGGCCACACGCTGGGCGCGGCCGGCGCACTGTCGGCGGTGGCCGCGGTGAAGGCCATGCTGGAGGGGTACATTCCGCCCACCATCAACCTGGAAGAACCAGACCCCGCCTGCGACCTGGATTACGTGCCCAACGTGCCCCGTCAGGCCGAGGTCAATGTGGCCCTGGTCAACGGCTTTGGCTTTGGCGGGCAGAATGCCTGCCTGGTGCTCCAGAAATGGAATGGGAATGAAGGATGATGGATGATGGCGGAGGGATGAGGGATGAAGGATGAGGGATGAGGGATGAGGGATGAATCCCCAACCGCTATCATTGACGGCGGACGGTCCTGCCATCAAGGCCGCCCGCCGTTTTGATTCCGGCAGGGGACCAGCGTGTCGCCGTGCAGTTCAAAACAGGCCCGGTCCTTAAAAAGGGCCTGCAGGGCGCGGTGATAGTCCGGCCCCCAGTCGATAGCGTAGACCACCGGCCCGTCCAGCAGAGGGCTGTTGGCGCTGAAGGCCGCGGCAAAGTCGGTCCAACGGCGGACGTCCTGCACCAGCACCAGCGCCGGCGCGGGCAGGCCGGCCCGCCGAACCGCCTCCAGCGGGGCAGGGGTAATGCCGTATTTGTCTTTTTGGGCGACCAGCAGGGGCGGAAGCGTCCAGCCCAGACTGTAGAGGGTCAGCAGGGCGACCAGCACCGGCGGCAGAATACCGGCAGAGAGCCTGCCGCCGGCCAGTTTAACCCGCTGGAGCAGGTCAATGCTGATGAATACCCCCCGCGCTGTCAGCAGGAGAAAGGCAGGCAGGGCATCGTAATAGTAGCGCGGCAGGCCGCCGTCTGCACCGCCAAAGGCCCAGTAGAAAATGTGCACCAGCACCAGCCCGCCGATGGCCGCCAGCAGGAACCGGTCCCAATGCCGGGCACGGCGGGTCAAAAAAGGAACGGCCAGAAACAGCAGATTGCTCCAGCCGGGCCAGCCGAACAGGCCGCGCCCCAGCGTGACCAGCTTGAGCCGTGCCCCGATGAAGATAGCGTCGGTGATGGTGTAGCCGTGCGGGCCGATGTCCGGCCCAAAGCCCACCCGGTCGTAGGGCCAGACCAGCAGGTACGGGTTGAGAAACGGGTTGCCCGTTGTCCCCAGCCAGTACAGCGGCAAAAGGGCCGCGACCAGCCCGCCGGCGGCAGTCCAGCCCAGCAGGCGGCGCGGCAAAGTCTTCCGGGCGACCTGCCAGCCCAGCCACCCGGCCACCGGCAGGCCAATCCCCAGCCCGGCAAAGGGACGGGTCACAAAGGCCGCGGCCAGAAAGACTCCCACGCCCAGGGCGTCGAGAGGCCGGCGGGTGCGGGTCAGGCGGACCAGAAACACCAGGGCCAGGGTGTTCCAGAAGAGCGAGGCCGGATGGCTGAGCAGAGAACCGGATTGAAACAGAAAAGCCGGCGTAACCACGCCCAGGGCCGCGGCCAGCAGGCCGGTGCGCCGGTCGAACATTTGCCGGCCCAGCCAGGCCACCATCGCCAGGGTGACCGCGCCCAGCAGGGGGTTGACCAGCCAGCCCGCGCCCAGCCGCAGGCCCAGGCTCAGCAGAAAGGGCCAGCCGGGCGGGTATTTGCCAAAGCGCCGGCCCTGGTAGTCCACCACAAACGGCGACCAGAACGCATCGGCCAGGGGAGGGGTGGGAACGCTGAGCCGGTTCAGGGTAAAAACTTTGGCCTGGAAGAGGTAGGCCACTTCGTCCTCGGAATGGGGCAGGCGGTGGTTGATGCGGTCGGCAAAGAGGACGGCGGCAACGAATGCCAGCAGGCAGATGGCAATAACGGCCCAGCGAAAGCCGGTTCTGTGATGCATTGAACGTTGCTCCTGGTGGTTGCCTTCGGATTTTATCCGTCCTGTCTGGTTGGCGCAACTTGCACCCTGCCAATGTCCGGCTTACAATTTTGAGACCCCAATACAAGGAAATCCGTAGGGTGACATCAATGTTGCCCTACCCCAACGTTCTTTTATACGATACGAATTTACGAATGAACCGCGAGGCAAACATTCGGGTATTCGTGTTCTATTCGTGGACGGCTGAACAGTTACCGAGGAGATACAGGCCATGGAGATAAAAATTTTTACCACCGGCGGCACCATCGACAAAATCTATTTTGACCAGAAAAGCACCTA
>RFJV01000561.1 GCA_003694775.1 Chloroflexota bacterium
ATCCTGGCAACCAAAGTAGGCCGCTACGACAAGGATTTGGAAACCGGCTTCGACTTTTCCGCCAAACGGGTCATCGCCTCGGTCGACGAGAGCCTCAAGCGTCTGCGCACCGACTACATCGACGTTATCCAGGTGCACGATGTGGAGTTTGGGCACAAGGAACAAATCATCAACGAAACCCTGCCCGCCCTGCACCGGCTCAAGGAAACCGGCAAAGTACGCTTTGTGGGCATTACCGGCTACCCGCTGGTCATTCTCAAGGAGATAGCCGAAGCCGCCGGCGTCGATACCATTCTCAGCTACTGCCGCTACAACCTGATGGACACCTCCCTGGACACCATCCTGACCCCCTTTGCCCGGCAGAAGGGTATCGGCCTCATCAACGCCTCGCCGCTCCATATGCGGGTGCTCACCGAGAAGGGCGCGCCGGAGTGGCATCCCGCGCCCCGACGGGTCCTGGAAAAAGCCCGCGAAGCCGCCGAATACTGCCGCCAGCACGGCGCCGATATTGCCGAGCTGGCCATGCAGTTTGCCCTGTCTTACGAGGCGGTAGCGACCACGCTGGTCGGTATGAGCAAGGTGCGGCATGTCGATATGAATATCAAAGCCGTTGGCGTGGCCCCGGACCCGGACCTGCTGGCCGCGGTGCAGGAAATCATCCGGCCCGTTGCCAACGTAGTCTGGATGGAGGGCCGCCCGGAAAATAACGACCCCGGCGCGGAGGCAAAACAATCATGAAACTGGATGCCCACCAGCATTTCTGGCAGTACAACCCGGAGGAATACGGCTGGATAGGGCCGGACATGGCAGTCCTCAAGCAGGACCGCCTGCCGGAAGACCTTCTGCCGCTCCTGCAGTCTGCCGGTCTGGACGGGAGCATCGCGGTGCAGGCCCGCCAGTCGCTGGCAGAAACGGCCTGGCTCCTGGAGCTGGCAGACCGGTATCCGTTCATCAAGGGGGTGGTGGGCTGGGTTGACCTGTGCAGTCCGCAGGTCGACCAGCAGTTGGAGCAGTTCAGCACCCATCCCAAGTTCCGGGGGGTGCGGCATGTAGTCCAGGATGAGCCAGACGACCGCTTTATGCTCCGCGAAGACTTTCTGCGCGGCCTGGGCCGTCTGCGCCGGTTTGGCCTGACCTACGACATCCTCATCTTTCCCCGCCACCTGCCGGTCGCCATTGAAGTGGTGAAAAAATTTCCCGACCAGCCGTTTGTGCTGGACCACATCGCCAAGCCGTACATCAAGGATGGCCGGCTTTCGCCGTGGGATGCCGACATCCGCCGGCTGGCGGAGCTTCCCAACGTGGTCTGCAAGGTGTCCGGCATGGTCACCGAGGCAGACTGGCAGGACTGGCAGGCCGATGATTTTTACCCCTACCTGGACGTGGTCTTTGACGCGTTTGGGCCGGAACGCCTCATGTTCGGCTCCGACTGGCCGGTCTGCACGCTGGCGGGGTCGTACCGGCAGGTGGTTGACCTGCTGGCCGGCTACACAGCCCGGCTCTCCCCGGCAGAACAGGCCGCGGTCTGGGGACAAACTGCCCAAAAATTCTACGGAGTAGACGAATGAAAGCTGTTTCCTGTGCCGCGCCGCGGCAGGTCGAAATTATAGATGTTCCCCCGCCCCAACCGGGGCCGGAAGATGTACTGGTAGAGGTGCGTTATGTGGGGCTGTGCGGCAGTGACCTGAACGCCTACCGGGGCGGCTTTGCCCTGATGAGCTATCCGCGCATTCTGGGTCACGAGGTCAGCGGAGTGGTGGCCGCGGTGGGAGAAAAAGTGCCTCCCTCCATCCGCGTCGGCGACCGGGTGACGCTGTCGCCGTACTCCAACTGCGGGGTGTGTCCGGCCTGCCGGGCGGGCCGGCCCAACTGCTGTCAGTATAACGAGACGCTGGGTCTCCAGCGGGATGGCGCCCTGCGGCCCCAGTTTGCCATCCATTACAGCAAGGTGTACACCAGCCGGAAACTATCGCTGAAGGGGCTGGCGTTGGTGGAGCCGCTGAGTGTGGGGTACCACACAGCCAACCGGGGCCGGGTGTCGGAAATGGATACGGTGCTGGTGCTGGGATGCGGCACTATCGGCCTGGGAGCCATTGCCGCCGCGGCCCGCAAGGGGGCGGAGATAATGGCCGTGGATATCGATGACGACAAGCTGGCCACGGCGCGGCGATTTGGGGCACACCACACGGTGAACTCGGCCCGGCAGTCGGTGCTGGACGCTGTGGCCGACCTGACCGGCGGCGAGGGGGTCAGTGTGGCGATTGAGGCTATCGGTCTGCCGGACACGTACCGGCTGGCGATTGAGGCGGTGGCCTTTGCCGGCCGGGTGGTGTATGTGGGGTACGCCAAAAAGGAGGTCTGCTACGATACCACGCCGTTCGTTCGCAAGGAGCTGGACATTCTGGGGGCGCGCAACGC
>RFJV01000562.1 GCA_003694775.1 Chloroflexota bacterium
AGTGGATTGCCCCACACCCCTTTATTTTTTGCCAGCAGGGGTAAACAAGTGTAAGATATAAGACTGTTCCTGAAGTGCACCAACGGCGGTGCAGACTGCCCGGTCTGCACCGTTTTTTTGTCACTATCTTATTGAAGGAGATAAAACAATGAGTCTCATTGAAGAAGTCATCGGTCGGGAAATCCTCGATTCGCGTGGCAATCCCACTGTGGAAGTGGAAGTCATTCTGGAAGACGGCTCCTTTGGCCGGGCCGCGGTGCCGTCCGGCGCGTCGACCGGCGTGCACGAGGCCCTGGAACTGCGCGACGGTGACGAGGAGCGCTACCTGGGCAAAGGCGTTGAAACCGCGGTAGAGAATGTCAACGAGAAAATTGCCCCGGAACTGTACGGCTGGGAAGCTCTGGACCAGGAAGGGATTGATGCCTACCTGCTGGAGCTTGACGGTACGCCCAACAAGAGCAATCTGGGTGCCAACGCCATTCTGGGGGTCAGCCTGGCAGTGGCCAAGGCCGCGGCCATGAGCACCGGCCAGCCGCTGTACCGCTATCTGGGCGGTGTCAGCGCCCGTACTCTGCCGGTGCCGATGCTGAACATTCTTAACGGCGGCGCGCATACCGGCTGGCAGACGACCGACTTCCAGGAATTTATGGTCATGCCGGTCGGTGCAGATTCCTTCCGCGAGGCCATTCGCTGGGGGGCTGAAATTTACCACGCCCTGAAGAAGGTGCTGAAGGGCAAGGGCTACAACACCAACGTTGGCGATGAGGGCGGTTTTGCCCCGCCGCTGAAGGGAGGCAACAACGAGGCTGTCGAAGTTATCCTGGAAGCCATCCAGCAGGCCGGCTACACCCCCGGCGAAGATGTGCTGATTGCCCTCGACCCGGCCACGTCGGAACTGTACGAAAACGGCAAGTACAATCTGCGCATCGAAGGCAAAACCCTGACCAGCGACGAGCTGATTAAACTCTGGGAAAGCTGGGTCAACCAGTACCCCATCATCTCCATCGAAGACGGTCTGGCCGAGGATGACTGGGATGGCTGGGTAGCCCTTAACAAAACCCTGGGCCACAAGGTTCAGCTGGTGGGCGACGACCTGCTGGTGACCAACGTGGAGCGTCTGCGGCAGGGGATTGAGAAGAAGGTCGGCAACAGCATCCTGATTAAGCTGAACCAGATTGGCACCCTGAGCGAAACTATCGCCGCCATCGAAATGGCGAAACGGGCCGGCTGGACCGCGGTCATCTCTCACCGCTCCGGCGAAACCGAAGACACCACCATCGCCGACCTGGCCGTGGCCATGAACGCCGGTCAAATCAAAACCGGCGCCCCCGCCCGCTCCGACCGGGTTGCCAAGTACAACCAGCTTCTGCGCATCGAAGAAGAACTGGACGAAATCGCCGTCTATCCGGGCCGCGAGGCGTTCTACAACCTGCGGTAGCCAGATTACCTCTGGTTGTTTCACCATCATAACGGCACCAAAAGGGGCAGGGAATCCTCCCTGTCCCTTTTGATTGTTGCCGGGGGTATTTCATGCTACAATGGCTTTATGGAATTCCAGCTTGGAACAGAGGTCAGGCAAAAACTGGCGGCCAATTTGGCCCGTCGTCCGGAAATATTGTTTGCCATTCTGTATGGCTCGGCGGCAGAACCTGGCTTGCCGTTTCGCGATATCGACATAGGGGTTTTTGTCAATCGCCAGGTGGTCTCCGTAGAGCAGGAACTGGCGTATATGTTCAGCCTGGCCAATGAACTGGAACGGCTTATCGCCTATCCGGTTGATGTCCGGGTTATCAACGACGCGCCGCCGGGCTTTCGATACAATGTCAGCCGGGGAGAGCCGCTGACCGTTCGGGATGAGCGGGCTTTTTATACCTTTCTGGAACGGGCCTGGGACGATTATCTGGATTTTGCTCCCTTAACCAAACGTTACTGGCAAGAGCTATGAAACGGGACATAGACCCTATCCGTATTCGCGACTTGCTGAGCAGTATTGTCGAGGCGCAGGGCCGGCTTCAGGAACTGGCCCTGCTGTCTCTGGACGACTTTTTGGGCGATTTTCGCAACACCGAGAGCGCCAAATACCTGCTCATCGTAGCTACCGAGGCGGCGATTGATATATGCCATCATATTGTCGCCCGTCAGAGCAAACGTGCCCCGCAGGATTATGCCGATTGTTTTTCCCTGCTGGTCGAACTGGATGTCCTGCCGCCGGAATTGGCCGCCCGTTTACAGCAAATGGCTCGCTTCCGCAATCTGGTGGTCCATTTATACTGGAAGGTTGACAACCGGCAAGTCTACCAAATTATTCAGCACAACTTACGCGACCTGGACGAATTTCGCCGGCATATTATCGACCGGTTCAACCTGGCCGGCTAACAGCTTTGGCACCAACCCAAACCCGAAAATCCTGGAGCACAGCTTATGGAACTGGTACGTTCGAGCGGCATCTTACTGCATCCCACCTCCTTTCCCGGACCGCACGGCATCGGTGAACTCGGCGAGGCGGCCTTCCGCTTCATCGATTACCTGGTCGCGGCCCGGCAGTCGCTGTGGCAGGTGCTTCCCCTGGGGCCAACCGGCTACGGCGATTCTCCATACGCGTCCTTTTCCTCCTTTGCCGGCAATCCCTATTTGATTGACCTCCAGCAGTTGGTGCAGGCCGGCGACCTGTCACCGGAGGATATTGCCCATCCGCCGGCCTTTTCGCCGGACCGGATTGATTACGGCTGGATGATTGCCTGGAAAGTCCCTCTGCTGGTCAAGGCGGCCCGAAATTTTTTGCGACACGCCGCCGGCGACCGCCGCGCCGATTTTGAAGCATTCTGCGCGGAACACGCCTACTGGCTGGACGATTACGCCCTTTTTATGGCGGTCAAAGAGCACTACGACCGCAAGGCCAGAGAAGCCAACATCTTCGGCGCGATGTGGAGCAACTATTGGGATAAAGACATTGCCCTGCGCCAGCCCGCGGCAATGGCCCGCTGGCAGAAGGAAAAGGCAGAAGAAATTGCCATCCGCAAGGTGTGGCAGTACTACTTTTTCCGGCAGTGGACAGCCGTGCGGCAGTACGCCAACGAGCGCGGCATCAAGATTATCGGCGACATCCCCATTTTTGTGGCCCCCGACAGCGTAGATGTATGGGCCAACCGGGAACTGTTCCACCTGGACGAAAACGGCCAGCCTACGGTGGTCGCCGGCGTTCCGCCCGACTACTTCAGCGAGACCGGCCAACTCTGGGGCAACCCGCTCTACAACTGGGAGGCCCTCCAGGCCCGCGGCTTCGACTGGTGGATTGAGCGCATCCGGGCCACGCTCCGGCATGTCGATATTATCCGCATTGACCATTTTCGCGGCTTTGAGGCTTACTGGGAAGTCCCCGCCGGGGCCAAAACCGCGGTCGAAGGGCGGTGGGTCAAAGCACCGGGCGAGGCCCTCTTTGAAACCGTCCAGCGGGCCCTGGGCGACCTGCCCATTCTGGCCGAAGACCTGGGCGTCATCACGCCGGAGGTAGAGGCCCTGCGCGACCGGTTCGGCTTTCCGGGGATGAAAATCCTCCAGTTCGCCTTCGACAGCAAGGAGGCCGGCGGACTGAATGCCACCAACAAGTTCCTGCCCCACAACCACACTTTCCGCTCCGTGGTTTACACCGGTACGCACGATAACGACACCACCCGCGGCTGGTACCGGGAGCGCACCCCCGAAGAAAAGGACCTTATCCGCCGCTACCTGGCCCGGCCCGACCACGACATTGTGTGGGACTTCATCCGCCTGGTGATGTCTTCGGTAGCAGTGTATGCCATCATCCCCTTCCAGGATGTGCTGGTGCTCGACAGCGACGCCCGGATGAACCGTCCGGCCATTCTGGGCGGCAACTGGGCCTGGCGCTACCGGGCCGAGGCCCTCAATGCCTGGAGCTACAGCCGCCTGGCCGAAATGGTAGACCTGTACGGCCGCGACCCGGCCTTGTGGCAAAAGAAAGGCTGAGAGGTGCCGGTGGTAATGGGGGGGAAAACAGAGCGCTGGCAAGCCACGCTGGTCGGTTTTTCTGCCGTGCTGATGTGGGCCACCCTGGCCCTGCTGACCAGCCTGAGCGGCAGTATCCCGCCGTTCCAGCTAACGGCGATGTCTTTTGGCATCGCCTTTTTCATTGGGCTGACCCTCTGGTGGCGGCAGGGGGGAACTATTCTGGCCCGGCTCCGCCTGCCCTGGCAGGTCTGGCTGTTGGGAGTGGGCGGGCTGTTTGGCTACCACTTTTTCTACTTCATCGCCCTGCAGAATGCCCCGGCGGTAGAAGCCAGCCTGATTGCCTACCTGTGGCCGCTGTTGATTGTCCTTTTTTCCACCCTGCTTCCGGGCGAGTCTCTGCGCTGGATGCACGTGGTGGGCGGGGTGATAGGCTTTCTGGGGGCCGGCTTGCTGGTGACGCGCGGACAGTCGCTGTCGTTCGACCCGCAGTACGGACCGGGCTATCTGGCCGCCCTGGCCTGCGCCCTTATCTGGTCCACTTATTCGGTGCTGTCCCGCCGCTTTGGGCAGGTCCCCACCGACGCGGTCGGCGGCTTTATCGCGGTGACGGCTGTGCTGGCCGCGGCCAGCCATTTCTGGTTCGAGCAGACGGTCTGGCCGGCGGGCCGGCAGTGGCTGGCGGTGCTTCTGCTGGGGCTGGGGCCGATTGGCGCGGCCTTTTTTACCTGGGATTACGGGGTCAAGCGGGGCGACATCAAGATACTGGGCGCGGCCTCGTATGCCGCGCCGCTGTTTTCCACCCTTCTGCTGATTCTCTTTGGCCTGGCCGAAGGCTCGTGGGTGGTGTGGCTGGCCTGCGCCGGTATCATCGGTGGGGCGGTGCTGGCGTCCTTGCCCTCGCTGAGAAAGGATGAGGGCGGAGGGATGAAGGATGAGGGCGATAGGGTGGTAAGGCGATAGGGCGATAGGGCGATAGGGCGGTAGTTTCCGCTGCTCTACCACTCTGCTGCTCTGCTACCCTGCTACCCTGCTACCCTGCTACCTTATTACTTTTTCTCCGCTACCAGCAATCGGGCCTGGATTTTTTCATCCCCGGCCAGTGCCCAGTCTGCCCGGAAGCCGTAGGCCTCCATCTGCCGCCGCGGCCGGTCTTCCGGCAGGGTGCGCTGGCCTGTCACCCGGTAGAGCCAGTCCAGCACGGCATTGAGGGGCCGCGGGCCGCGCAGAACCCCTTCTACCACAATCACCAGCCGGCCACCGGGCCGCAGAACACGGTACGCCTCGCTGAGCGTGCGGGGACGGAAGATGTAATCGGTGGGGAAGGTGGCCACCAGACCGGAGAAGGTGTTGGCCGGGAAGGGGATTGCCTCGGCGTTGGCCTGGCACAGGCGGCTGTCGTACCCCTGCCGGTTCAGCCGCCGTACCGCCTGCCGGGCCATATACGGCGACAGGTCCAGCCCCACGGCCTGACGCCCCGCGGCCAGCATGTCGGCAAAAAACACTCCGGTTCCGTAGGCCAGCTCCAGGGTGGGGCCGGGCGGCAGGTAGTCCAGGGCCAGCCGCCGCCAGCCGGCCCACTGCCCAAACGATACCAGCCAGGCCACCGCTTCGTAGCTCCAGGCCATCTGATGGTACAGCAGGTAAAACCCCAGCCGGATGAGGCGGTGGTAGAGGTGATAAAGGCGGGATGCTTCCATCGCTTACCGGATGACCCGCAAACGGGCGGGGAAAATGCGGTAGGTAATGTCGGTAGCCTGGCGCTCAAAGATTTCGCCGTCGGCCTGGATGGGGGTTGGCGAGTCAAGGGTAATGTGCAGGTGGGTAGCCTGCCGGTACACCACCGCCGGATGGTGGATGTGCGCGCCCTTGAAGGTCTGCGGAAGCAGGCGCAGAAGCTGGGGCCGGGACAGGTTGCCGGCAAAAATAAAATCCAGCCGGCCATCGTCCAGGCGGGCGTGGGGGGTCATGTAAAATTTGCCGCCGGTCCGGTTGCTGTTGCCCACAGAAACCAGAATGGCCGGGCCGGTGTATTCGCCATCGTCCCAGCGGATGTGCATCTGCCAGTCGCGGGCGGAGAGGATGGTTTTGACCGCGGCCAGAATGTAGCGGGTATTGCCCTGCACCCAGCGCATCCGGTCGTGGGCCACGGTGACCAGGGCTTCCAGGCCAACCGCGGAGTTGTTGGCAAAAAACCGCCCGTTGACCTGCCCCACGTCGATGAGCTGGTGGCGGCCTTTTGCCAGCCGTTCGCAGGCCCGGTTGAGGTTGCGGGGAATGCCCAGGGAGTCGGCCAGGTCGTTGGCTGTGCCCAAAGGGAGAATGCCCAGGGTTCCGGCGACATCCTC
>RFJV01000563.1 GCA_003694775.1 Chloroflexota bacterium
GGCCTACTTCCGCCGCGACGGTTTGCCCCGGTCGCCGCTCGGCTGGGGCAGGGATGGTTTGCTTATCCCGCCGATGTCCAGCCCGTTTACCTTGCCGGTTACATCATCCAGCCCCGCTTTGAAGCCGCCGACGTCGCCGCGGGCCAACTGCCCCGTGGCCCGGTCAATAGCCCCGGCGATTTCGTCCAGTTGGGGGATGTCCTGTCCTTTCAGACCCGCGCTGGCATTGACCCCGGCCTGCACTACTTTCTGCAGTTCATCCGGCGAAAGCCGGCCATCCCCCACGGCCTGCTGACCGGCCTGCAGGAAGCCGACCACGCTTTCCAGCGCCGCCTGCGGGTTGTCGGCCACGATGGTCGGCTGGAGGGAAAGCAGTTCCTGCACCCGATGGTCAATCTGGGCCTGGGTCACCACGGACAGGTTCTGGGCCTGTTGTTTGACCTGCTCGGCCTGGGGCTGGACAGCCTGGGCAGTGGCCTCCAGCCGGTCGATGGTGGCCTGGGCCACGGCCGCGCCCTGCTCCAGCGTGCTGTTGACTTCCTCCAGGGCCAGGTTCATTGCCTCGGTATTTTCGGCAATGATGACCAGCGCGGCGCTGATTTCGTCGAGCGATTCCACCGTTTCCACCGCCAGCTCGCCGTACACGTCCGCGTACACGCCAATCAGGGCCTCGGCCAGAGCGACTGCCTCTTCCGCGGCAGAGACATACACCTCAATCGTTTCCACCTCCGCCGCGGTGACCGTATCATCGGCCGCGGCCTCCGCGGCGGCATTGGAATACTGCACCGCGGCTTCTGCCGCCTCGGTGGCGGCCTGGTCAATCAGCGCGGCCAGCTCCTCCTCCGACAGGGTGTAGTACTCTTCCGTGGGAATCGGGGTGGCCGCAGGTCCGGCGTCTGCCGGGGCAGGTGTGGGGGACAATGTAGGGGTCAGTGTGGGGACGGGGGTGGCTGTCGGCGTAGCCTGGGCCTGCTGGGCCAGGTCAGTCGCCTGCACCGCCGCGTCGATGGTGGCCTGGACGGCCAGCTCCGCATTCTTTGTGGCCTGCACCGCGGCGTCAATCGTCGCCTGGGTATTGACCGGCTCAGGCTGCCGGGCACATCCGGCCAGCGCCAGGCCCAATATCGCGGCGGTCAAACCAGCAACTGCGTACAGGGAAAATTTTTGCTTCATCTGCGCCTCCCAATGGTTTCCAATCCCCTACCCTGAAATCCAGTATATCACCAATTCTGTTCGGATTCAACACCCTTTCCCTCGTCTGGCAAAAACCGCCGAACCGGGGTATGATATTCCCGGACAAAATCACCCCGGAGAAGGTTCGATGCGCATTGTCGCCGATTTACACATCCATTCCCACTATTCACGGGCCACCAGCAAAGACCTCACCTTTGAGCATCTGGCTCGCTGGGCACAGCTCAAAGGCGTGCACGTGGTCGGTACGGGGGATATTGCCCATCCCGGCTGGCTGGAGGAGATGAAAGAAAAGCTGGAGCCTGCCGAAGAGGGTCTCTTTCGCCTGAAAGCAGACATCGCCCGGCAGGTGGAGGCCGACATTCCGCCCGCCTGCCGGGGGCCGGTCCGCTTTATGCTGGCCGGCGAAATCAGCAGTATCTACAAGAAAAACGACCGCGTCCGCAAAATTCACAACGTCATCTTTGCCCCCACCCTGACCGCGGTGGAAAAAATCCAGGCCGAACTGGAAAAAATCGGCAATATCCGCTCCGACGGACGCCCCATCCTGGGACTGGACTCCCGCGACCTGCTGGAAATCATCCTGACCATCCACCCGCAGAACTACCTCATCCCGGCCCACATCTGGACGCCCTGGTTTTCCCTGCTCGGTTCCAAATCCGGCTTCGACTCGGTCGAAGAGTGCTTTGCCGACCTCACCCCCCACATCTTTGCCCTGGAAACCGGCCTCTCCTCCGACCCGCCGATGAACTGGCGGGTATCGTCCCTGGACCGCTACACCCTCGTCTCCAACTCCGACGCCCATTCCCCCCAGAAGTTGGCCCGCGAGGCCAATCTGTTCAATACCGACCTCTCCTACCCGGCCATTTTCGACGCCCTCAAAACCGGCCACCCCGACACCTTCCTGGGTACGATTGAATTTTTTCCCGAAGAAGGCAAATACCACCTCGACGGCCACCGCAAGTGCAATCTGCGCTGGAAGCCGCGGGATACCCTGGCCCATAACGGCCTCTGCCCCGTGTGCGGCAAACCGGTCACCGTCGGGGTTCTGCACCGGGTGGAAACCCTGGCCGACCGGCCCGAAGGCGGTCGCCCCGACCGCGTGCCCCCCTTCCACAGCCTCATCCCCCTGCCCGAAGTCCTGTCCGAGGTGCACGGCGTTGGTCCCGGCTCCAAACGCGTCCGGCAGGCTTACGAGGCCCTGCTGGCCCGGCTGGGGCCGGAGCTGGACATCCTGCTGACCGTCCCCCTGGCCGACATCGAACAGGCCGGCGGCAGTCTGCTGGCCGAGGGCATCCGCCGGATGCGGGCCGGGCAGGTCATTGCCCAGGGCGGCTTCGACGGCGAATACGGCGTGGTCCGCCTGTTCGAGCCGGAGGAGCGAGCCGGCTTTGCCGGACAGCTCAGCCTCTTTGCCCCGCCCCAGCGCCAGCACCAGGCCGACCGCCCCGCGCCCCCTCCGGCAGACCTCCAGCAGGTCGCTATGTTCCGGGAGACCCCCGCCCCGACACCGTCTTCCGCCCCTTCTGCCGACCCGCCGCCGGCTGGCGACCCGGTGCTGGACGGTCTCAACCCGGAACAGCGGGCCGCGGTCCTCTGCACCGACCGCTCCCTGCTGGTGGTGGCCGGGCCGGGCACGGGCAAAACCCGCGTGCTCACCCACCGCATTGCCTACCTGGTGCGCCACCGGCAGGTCAACCCGGAATCCATTCTGGCGATTACCTTTACCAACAAAGCCGCGGCGGAAATGTCGGCCCGCCTGACCGCGCTCCTCGGCCCGACGGTCGCCCGGAAAATTACCGTCAAAACCTTTCACGCCTTTGGGGCCATGATTCTGCGCCAGAACGCCCCCCTGCTCGACCTGCCCGCCACCTTTGCCCTCTGCACCGACGACGACCGCCGCGACCTGCTGAGCCGCCTCTACCCCACCCTCAGCGAGGCAGAGACCGACGCCTACCTGTCGGCCATCAGCGCGGCCAAAAACCGGCTGGAAACCCCCGGCACGATGACCGCGCCGGCTGAGCTGGTCGACCCGCCGCTGGCGGAGGTGTACCGCCGCTACCAGGAGGCGCTCCACCAGAGCCGCCTGCTGGATTACGACGACCTGCTGGCCCGGACCATCGCCCTGTTTGAAACCCACCCCGACCGGCTGGATGACTGCCGCCGGCGCTTCCGCTGGATTTCCGTGGACGA
>RFJV01000564.1 GCA_003694775.1 Chloroflexota bacterium
CCCGTACAGGGTGGACAGCCGGGGAAACAGTTCGCGGCTGATGCCCAGGGAAACCTCCTGCAGAAACAGCAGGTCGGGCTGTTGGGCCACGATAAGCTGGTGGGCCGCGGCAATATTCTCGTTACCGCCCCAGATGTTGTAGCTCATCACCCGCAAGGGCGGTTGCTGTCCGGCCTGCACCGGGCTGGTGCGGGGCAGAAACAGCGGCGCGTAGGTGGTCACAATGAACAGGGTGGGTACCAGCAGAACGACGGCCAGCCTGCGCCGGCGGGTCAGCCCGGCGAAGGCCAGTCCCGGCCCCAGCCCCAGCAACAGCCAGGGCGTGGCGTAGTTCACCAGCCGGACGGGCCAGAAGCTGTCGCCGGGCCGCCAGCGGAGCACCAGCCACGCCAGCAACCCCAGTCCAACCAGCCAGAAGACCAGCCAGGCCAGCCGGTCGATAGTTTTGAATATCAGGTGCAAAAGCTGTCGAAGCATCGAATAAACCTCTTTGCCTGTGTGGTGTACTTTTTGCTTTCTTATACGCCGGTGAGGGTGAATTCCGTCACTTCCGGCGGGCAGTTGAACCGGACGGGCGGCCCAATGACCCCCAGGCCGCGGTTAGTGTAAAGCCACATCTGCCCCAGGCGGTACAGGCCCATATCGTATTTCTGGCCCAGATAGGGCAAAATTGGCGCGCCGATACCGGGAAACCGCACCTGCCCGCCGTGGCTGTGGCCGGATAACTGCAGGTCGACCCGCCCATCCGCGGCAAAATCATCGGCCAGGTCTGGCTCGTGGGCCAGCAGGATGGTGGTGGCTTCCGCCGGGCGCGCCGACAGGGCCGCGGCCAGGTCTGGCCGGCCGCTCCAGCCATCATCGACACCGGCCACGTACAGCACGGCCCGGCCCACGGTGATAGTCTGTCCCTGGTTGACCAGCACCGGCAGGCCGGCCCCGGCCAGCCCCTGCCGGACGATGGCGGCAGAGGTCCACAGGTCGTGGTTGCCCAGAATGGCGACCACCCCGTAGCGGGCATTGAGCCGGCCCAGCACCGGGGCCAGTTCAAAAATCGATTCCGCCCGGCGCAGGACGTAATCGCCGGTCAGGGCTACCAGGTCTGGGCGCATCCGGTTGACCTGCTCCACCGCGGCCTGAACGAATTCAATCTGGGTAAAGGGGTGCAGGTGGATGTCGCTGAGCTGGACAATCCTGAACCCCTCCAGAGCCGGCGGCAGGTGGGGCAGGCGGATAGCCACCCGCTCGATGGTCAGCAGGTTGGCTTCCAGGCGGGTCGAATAAAGGTATCCGCCTACGGTAGAAAGCAGTCCGCCGGCCAGGCCGGCAGTAGTTAGCTTGAGAAATTTGCGGCGATTCACTTTCATTTGGGCGAAGGGACGAATTTACGAATAGATTGTTTTTGACTTATCGATAGTGTATTGATGGGCAGATTTTTTCAAAATTGAATACGATAGTTTCCAATCTTCATCCTTCATCCCTCCGCCCTCATCCTTCAGACGCGGTAGTATCGTTGTCAGGGCTGGGAATCTGGGGTATAATGGCGACATCCTGCCAGCGTAGGGGTCAACCCGATGAACCGTCCCGAATTTGAAGAGGACTTTGAATACCCGTATGACGATTATCCCGATGATGTTGGGGAGACCGGCGTGGGGTTGCCGCCGGGGCAGTTAGCCCTGATTATCGGGGTCAATGCGGTCATTTCGCTGATTATCAGCATCGCGGTGGTGCTGATAGCCGGTCGACCGGCGGGGCCGGTGGAGGTGGCCGGCCTGCCGACCGCGACGCCGGCAGAGGCTGTGCCGCCGACCGCGGCGGGTCAGCCAACCGGGGAAACTGCACCCCCGGTGACGCCGGTACAAACGGTGACGTACATCGTGGAGCCGGGCGACACGTTGAGCCTGATTGCGGAAAAGTTTTCGGTGTCGCTGTCGGATTTGATGCTGGCAAATGGGCTGACCAACCAGGATTTCATTCAGATTGGTCAGGAGCTGATTATTCCGGTGGGGGGACTGCCCAAAGCCACCCCCACCTTTACCCCGGCGCCTGTGCCTACTGAAACGCCGCTCCCCTTTGAGCCGCCGACGCCTCTGCCGGAGGGCGCTCAGCCGCCGCCGGAGCCGGCGGTGACCGTTGGCCCTTCCCCAACACCGTCGCCGACTCCCATTCCCACCTCTACCCCGCCGCCGCTCGATGCCATCAACGTGGTCATCAGCGAGGTGATTTCGCCCGGCGACCTGCCGCGGGAGACGCTGGTCATCTTCAACCAGGGCGCGGGAACCAGCCTCAAAAACTGGAAGCTGGAAGGCTCGCCGCTGGGTGTGTTTGTGTTTCCGGATATCTTCCTGTTCAGCGGAGGCAGTATCCGCATTCATACCGCGGCCGGAGAAAACACTCCCAGCGACCTGTATCTGAATCAGGGGGAGGCGGCCTGGCCTCCCGGCACCAAAATCATCCTCAGCGATGCAAACAGCATCGAGATAGCAACGTACGTTGTACCGTAGCTCCCTTTTCCATCTCTCGTATAAAACGGCCTTGTGTAGGGCGATATTAATGTCGCCCTACGGATTTTCCTGTGGAGGTATTCCCAATGGCATCCGAAAAAGAACTGGTGGTGTACGTGCGGCGAATGTACTGCCCCAATGTGGCCCTGGCCCGCGATGTGTTGAAACGGTACGGCATCCCGTACCGCGAAGTCAATGTGGACACCTCGCCGGAACTGGCGGAGCGGCTGAAGGCGTGGACCGGTGGTTTCCTGAGCGTACCTACCCTGGTCGTTGCCAATCCCGGTGAAGACATTCCTTATACCGAGATTCTGCCCATTCCGGCTGACCGGCCCCTGCGCGGCTATGACCGCGGCCCAATGATTACCGAGCCGAACAACCAGGAGTTGGAAAACTGGCTGTACAAACACGGGTTTCTGGATAAACCCTACCAGCGGTAGTTTTTTGCTGTTGGTTTATGTCAAAAACAAGTCGGGGCACAGCATACCGTGCCCCGACTGCTTTATGCGAAGCTGGTGGAAAAATTATTCCAGGATGTAAACCTCTATCTCCATTTTACCCAGGTAGACTGTATCGCCGTTGTGCAGGGGCTCCGGTATGTACGGGTCCAGCCGCTTTCCGTTGAGAAATGTGCCGTTCACACTGCCCAGGTCTTCAATAACCAGGGTGTCGCTTTGCCACAGAATGCGGGCGTGCCGCCGCGAAACGGTTTGCGTGGCTTCGCTGTCGTCGGTGACATCCACTTCCGGAAACACGTTGGCCGAGGGGTCTACCCGGCCCAAATGGATTGGCCGCAAGACGGAGGCTTCGATAACCCGCTTGTAGGGACCAATTTTCAACTGCACCGCGCGTGGCGGTGATTGGGATGGCGGCTCCGTGGCCGTTTCGGGAAAACGAGAGGGGTCTGTCAGGTCGACCAGCTCGTTGGTGTCCAGGGGGTCGGTTCTGCGGTCTTCGTGCTTTACCAGATAGGTGCCGCATTCACTGCAGAACAGCGTGTTTTCAACGAAAACCTTTTTACAATATGGACATTTAACCATAAAAAACTAACTCCAAAAATTGAGGGGCCGCGAGCCGAAGC
>RFJV01000565.1 GCA_003694775.1 Chloroflexota bacterium
CGCGCCGTCCAACCGCATAAAGGCGCGGCGGCAGGCGTCGACCAGGCTGTCGCCTTCGGCCAGGTGCTTGTCTATCAGGTGGGTGATGACCTCGGTATCGGTATCAGAGGCAAAGTGGTGGCCTTCTGCCTGGAGCTGTTGCCGGAGCTGGATAAAGTTTTCCACAATACCGTTCTGCACTACCGCTACCGCGTTGGCCTCGTCCACGTGCGGGTGGGCGTTCCGTTCGATGGGCGGCCCGTGGGTGGCCCAGCGGGTGTGCCCGATAGCCAGCGTACCTTCCAGAGGAGCGGCCGCCAGCTTGCGCTCCAGGTTGATGAGCTTCCCTTCGGCCCGGCGAATGTCCAGGTTGCCGTTGACCGCGGCGATGCCCGCGGAGTCGTAGCCGCGATATTCCAGCCGTTTCAGACCGTCCAGTACAATCTGGGCCGCGGCCCGCGGCCCCACGTATCCAACAATACCGCACATAAGCTGTTCTCCTTTTGGGGTAAGAGTCGTTATCCGCCGGCAGACAGGCGCGGCATACCCCGCGCCGCCCGGCCACCGTTGACCGGGCGCGGTTATCTGCCGGAAAAGGTTGTCTGTTTGGGTGTTCGACCTGCCGCGGCCGCTTCTTTTGTCCCGGCGATTGCTCCCCGGTTTTGTGAAGCGGCTTCCGTGCCCTGGGCGGGCTGGAGGGACAGTTCGGGGGGCGGCGACCCCCGGCAGGCATCCGCCGAATCTTTCGATGAACCTGCTCCTCGTCACCCGGTGCGGAACCGGGCCAGGCGCTTGTGTCCCCGATGTGTTGGGTTTAGCTGTTCTCTATACCATACACGCCTCCTATCGGAATTTTGAATGCTGTATGATTATTCTACCGCACCAAAGTTTGAATTTCGTATGAATCCCATCGGAGATTCATTTTAATTTCCCCAATCTTCCCCCTACCGGTACACCCCGCGCATTTCTTCCGGCAGTTGGGCGGCCAGACGGGTCATCACCTGGCGGGTCAGGCCGGGCAGGTGGGCACGGGAAAGGGGGCGTTCCCCGGCAGGAGGGGTCAGCCAGAAGGCCGGCCCAATGGAAAAATGGATGGCCGGCCGCCGGAGCTTCAGCCAGGCCCGGTGGATGCCCCGTGTGCCCGTTACCCCGACCGGCACAATGGGGGCCGGGCCGCGCAGGGCCAGGGTGGCGGCTCCGTCTTTGCCCGGCTGGAGACAGCCGGTGGGACTGCGGGTCCCTTCTGGCGCCAGCAGAACCGCACCCCCGGCCCGCAGAATCTGGAGCGCCCGCTTGATGGCCGGCACGTCTGCTTCTCCCCGGCGCACGGGAATCACCCCGTACAGCCGCACCAGCCAGCCAACGACAAAATAGCGGAAGACCTCCTCTTTTGCCATTGGAATCGTTCGCCGGGGCAGGATACCCAGCGCGGCTACCGGGTCCAGCCAGGCAATATGGTTGATAACAAAAATGACCGGCCCATCTGGCGGAACATTTTCCAGTCCGGTGGTGGTGGTTTGCAGGAGCAGTTTCATCAGGAGCCGCAGTAATCCCAGCAAAAAATCCTGAACGATTGTCCGGCCCTGCCGCCGGGCCGGTGACCTGTGCCCCGCCATTGCTCCGTCCTCTTTACGAGGGTGATGTTTCCCTGGCTGTAATCAACTGTTTGACCCGCTCGACCACCTGCTCTACGGTCAGGTTGTCGGTGTCGATAATCACCGCGTCGGGGGCGGGAATCATCGGGGAGATGGGTTTTTCCGCATCCTGCCGGTCCCGCTCGATGATGGCTTCGAGAATCTGCTGGTAGTTGGCCGGTTTTCCCAGGGCCTGTTTTTCCCGGAAGCGGCGTCTGGCCCGTTCTTCCGCCGAGGCGCGCATAAAAATTTTCAGGTCGGCATTGGGCAGAACCACCGTCCCAATATCTCGCCCCACCATCACGATGGAGCCGCCGGCGGCAATCTGTCTCTGCTGTTCGGTCAGGGCGGCGCGCACGCGGGGGTAGGAGGACACCCGGCCAATGGCCGCTTCCACCTCCGGGGTGCGAATTTCCCAGGTAACGTCCTGCCCATCGGCCAGGACGGTGTACTGCCGGCCATCTGCCGGCCCATCGGGCAGAACCCGGATAGCCAGCGTTTCGGCCACCTGCGACACCGCGGCTTCATCGTCCACGTCGATGCCGCGGTTCAGTACGGCCCAGGTAACGGCCCGGTACATTACGCCGGTATCAAAATAGAGATAACCCAGCCAATCGGCCAGCTTCGCGGCCACCGTACTTTTGCCGGAGGCCGCGGAACCGTCGATGGCGATGACTGAAGGCCTGGAGTGTGTCACTTTTATCTGCCTCGTTCCTGGTCAAGGATGGTGATGGGGGAGGAGTCTCCTAACTGCGCTTCACCTCGGCCTTGAGGCGCTGAACTTCTGCCGGAGTCAGGTATCGCCAGCGACCGGGCTTCAGGTTGCCCAGCCGCAGAGGGCCAAGCCGCACTCGCTCCAGACGAATGACCGGGTGGCCCAGTTTTTTGGCAATCACCCGAATCTGCCGCTTGCGGCCCTCGGTCATTACGATGCGAAGCCAGGCATTGGGGCCTTCCACCCGCAGGCGCTCTACCTGGGCCGGTGCGGCCGGCTTTCCTTCGACCTCAATGCCGCCTTTGCTCCAGCGGGCAAGCGTGTCTGTGCCGGGACGGCCGGCTACCAAAACGTGGTACTCTTTTTCAATATGGTAGCGGGGGTGGGTCAGGTGGTAGGCCAGGTCGCCGTCGTTGGTCAGCAGAATCAGCCCCTCGCTGGGCGCGTCGAGCCGGCCCACGGGGTAGACCCGCTCCGGCGCGTCGACCAGGTCCAGCACGGTTTTGCGGCCCCGCCGGTCGGACACGGTGCTGACCACGTTGCGCGGCTTGTTCAGCATAATGTAGACCGGTTTCTCGGCCTGAGATGAAATTTTCTGCCCGTCCACGGCAATTTCATCGCGGCGGGGGTCAACCTTGACCCCCAGCTCTGTGACCACCTTTCCGTTGACCGTTACCCGCCCTTGCAGAATCAGGGCTTCGCTGGCCCGGCGCGAGGCAACGCCCGCGTGGGCCAGCACTTTTTGCAACCGCTCTTTTCTGTCGTCTGCCATTTTAATTCTGTTCGCTTTCCTGCCGTTTTTTTTCGAACGCAATCACCGCCTGCAGAATGTCATCCAGCGAGCGCCGCGGCTGCCAGCCGGTCAGCGACTGAATCCGGCGGGTATCCGGAACCCGTCTCTGCATATCTTCAAATCCCGGCGCGTAGGCCTCGGAATAGGGGATGTGGGTGATGGTCGACCTGCTGTGGGTGAGGGCAATAATGCGCCGGGCCAGGTTGTTGATGGAAATCTCTTCGGTTGCGCCGATGTTGTAGACCCGCCCCGGCGCGTCGGGATGAAAGGCCAGCCCAACCAGGGCGTCGACCACATCGAGGACGTGGCAGAAACAGCGGCACTGGGTTCCGTCGCCGTACACGGTCAGCGGCTCGCCGCGCAGGGCCTGGCGGACAAACCGGGGCACAACCATCCCGTACCGCCCCGTTTGCCGGGGACCAACGGTATTGAACAGGCGGAACGGAATCACCGGCAGGCCGTATTCTCGCTGGTAAGCCAGTCCCAGAAATTCATCCACCATTTTGCTGGCCGCGTAGGCCCAGCGGCTTTTGCTGGTTGACCCCAGCAGAACGTCGTCCTCTTCGCTGAAGGGGATTTTACTGCCCTTGCCGTACACTTCGGAGGTGCTGGCCAGGAGCACCCGGCACTGGTAGCGCAGGGCGGCCTGCAGAACCATTTCGGTGCCCATCACGTTGGTTTCGATGGTGTGCACCGGATGTTCCACAATCAGTTTGACCCCCACCGCCGCGGCCAGATGGATAATGACATCGGCCTGGGAGGCCAGCCGGTCCAGAACAATGGTGTCGGTCAGGCTGGCGCGGGCAAAGTGAAAGTTGGGATGGTCTAGCTGATGGGCGATGTTGTCGATACTGCCGGTCGACAGGTTGTCGATGACCAGCACGGTATGCCCGGCCTGCAGAAGCGCGTCGGCCAGGTGAGAGCCGATGAAGCCGGCCCCGCCAGTAATCAAAAAGGTGGATGGTTGCGGTGTGTCCGCCTGAGCCATAATCTTCTCTCTCCTAATCTCCATCTGGTTCGCCGCCGGGATGGTTGTGGGGCGGGTCTTCAAATTCCAGCGGCGGCAGGTCTTCCAGCCGTTCCAGGCCAAAAAAGCGCAGAAATTCAAAGGTGGTGCCGAAAACTGCCGGGTGTCCCACCGTGTCCAGCCGTCCGACCTCCTCCACCAATCCCTTGCTGAGCAGGGTGCGCAGAACGCCGTCGCTGTTTACCCCGCGGATGGCTTCTATTTCCGAGCGGGTGATAGGCTGACGGTAGGCCACAATAGCCAGCGTTTCCAGGGCAGGGGTAGAAAGCTTGCCGGAAATGGTCACCCCCAAAAAGGCCTCGATGTAGTCGGTCAGCTCCGGGGCGGAGACAAGCTGGACCTTGTCTCCCTTCTGCTGGAGCCGGATACCCCGCCGGCGGTATTCCTCGCGCATTTGCTGGAGTACCTGTTCAATTTCCGCCTGGGGCCGGTCTACCACCGAGGCCAACTGCTTGACAGGAACCGGTTCCGGGGCAACAAAGAGCAGTCCTTCGATGATTTTTTTCAGTTCTTCAATGACAGCGGTGTTGTTTTCCAATTCTCAATTCTCAATTTTTAATTGTAACTGTTCAGCATAAGGAATAAGGACCGAAAATTTCTCACACAAAGACACAAAGGCACAAAGATTTTTTAAAAATTCTCTGTGTCTCCGTGTCTTTGTGTGAGAATTCATCCTCCACGTTCATCGGCTGAATAGA
>RFJV01000098.1 GCA_003694775.1 Chloroflexota bacterium
ACCACATCATTCCATTCAGCTTCGCTGGTGATTTCCCCTTCCGGGAATTTGGGTACATTGTAGGTTCCCTGGATGTTCGGGGGAACGCGGGTGTTCTCGATGAGCACGTCCCGGTAGGCGTTGGGGTCCTTGTTCAGGTCGGCGACGGCCTTGTCCCAGGCCCGCAGGAATGCCTTGACCGTGTCCGGCTTCTTCTCCAGCGCATCGGTGGTGAAGACCAGCACGCTCTGGGAGTATTCGGTGAACTGAGTGTCGTCCACAATCAGGCTTCCCCCCGCGGCAATGGCGGCCTGCGCCAGCGGGTCGGGCAGAAGCGCGGCCTTCAACTGGCCTTCCATCAGCATTTCATAGCGCACCGGGATGGCGCTCACTTCCTGGATGGCAATCTGGTCTTTCGGCAGGCCCCAGGCGGTCAGCAGACGGTCGGTCAGGTACTCGATGATGGTGTTCTGGCTGATGCCGACCGGCACATTCGCCAGGTCTTCCGGCCCGTTGACTTCGAATCCCGGCGCGGCCACCACCCGGAACTGCGGAAAGTCGGGGTAGGCTTTGCGGGCCTTGCTGACCACCTTCAGCTTTGACCCCTCGCGGTTGAACAGGGCCACGGATTGCAGGTCGGCCAGCGCGCCGTCAATTTCGCCGGCCTGAATCAGCGCGTCCCGCTCCTGGGCGCTCTTCACCGGCACCAGCTCCACCTGGATGCCCTCGGCCTCAAAGTAGCCCTTGTCCTGGGCAATGTAAAACGGCAGAACGTCCAGAATGGGCAGAAGCCCCATCTTCAGCGACGTATCCTGTTTGGGCGCGCCAAAACTGCACCCACTCACAATGATGCTGACCAGTACCAGCATCAGAACAGCGGTAAAAAAACGGTTAGACTTCATTTCTAATGTCCTCTCCTTAAACATACTGAATTTTCAGAAATTACTGAAAACTTTGATACACTATACCCAAACTGAGGGGCTTGTCAAATTGGCGGGGCAAAACAGCAGGTCGCAGGGTAGCAGGTCGCAAAGCAACAGAGCGACGGGTCGCAATGAAATTTAGCAACCGCTCAGCCGGCGTAGGTCACTGCGAGCGACAGCGAAGCAGTCTCCGGGAAGGGTGACATTAATGTTGCTCTATGGATTTTCCTCAACGAAATGTTAAAAGACGATTCAACTTGACGTAATATTGGAGCTGTGATATGATGTTATGTAGTTATGTTGAGTAAATTCTGGCTTGCCGGCTATTTTGTAAGGAGGCTGTGATGACAAGACCGCCCAAAGCCCTATTTTTTCTGGTGATACTGGCATTGCTGATAACCCTGACCGGTTGCGAACTTCGCCGGGCCGAAGGGGCCAGCTCCGACCTGGCCCCGGTTGAACTGCCGCCCACGCTGGCTCCGCTTGGTGCTGATAGTGAAGCCATCAGCGCCGAGGCCACCGCCATTCCCACGGTCATTGTGGAGGCGGCAGAAGACACCACCCAGCCGGCCCCTGCCCCAACCGTGCAGGCTATTGACCTGACCGCGCCGGAGGCCGGTGCCGGTCAGGCTGAAACAGCGGCGGTGGCCCCGGAATCGTCCGCCTCGCCAGAACAGACCGGTGAGGCAGACCAGCCGGCCGCGCCGTTGATTGTCGACGCGGCAGTGCCTGAATCCAGCCTGCCAGACGGCGGCCCGATTGCCGCCAATCCGCCCGCGTCCGGCGACTCTCCCCAGACCGGGGCCGCCCTGCCCGGTGGGCTGACCTACGTGGTTCGTCCTGGCGATACGCTGTTCAGTATCGGCCTCCGGTACGGCGTGTCTGCCCAGGCCATTATGGCGGCCAACGGACTCCGCTCGGAATTGATTGTGGTTGGGCAGGAACTGGTCATTCCGGCGGGCGATGACGCGGCCCCCGGTTCCGGCAGTTATCCGGCCTCGTATCCCGGCGGTGTGTCGCACGTGGTGGCGCCCGGCGAAACGCTGTTCAGCATCGGTATGCAGTACGGCGTGGGGGCAGAAGTGATTGCCGCGGCCAACGGCCTGACGCCTCCGTTTATCATCCAGGTTGGGCAGGAGCTGGTCATCCCGGTGCTGGATGCCGCTCCAGGAGCCAGCCCGTATCCCCAGCCGGCTCCGGATTATAACTACCCCACTTCACCCGATGGCGGTTATGGCTACGGTTACCCGCAACAGCCGGATGGCTACTATCCCCAGCAACCGGACAGCTATCCGTACCCGCCGGCCGGTGGGGAGCGAACGCACGTTGTGGCCGCGGGAGAAACCCTTTTCTCCATCGCCCAGCGCTACGGTGTACCGGTTGACCTGCTGGCCGCGGTGAACGGCCTGTCGAACCCCAACCAGATTTATGTGGGCCAGGTGCTTTCTCTGCCGTAAGACAGGCTCAGTCTGACCCATCCGGTGCGGCGTACAAGGTGTACGCCGCACCTTTTTTACCGCCTATGACAGCACAAGTCCCGGTTGTGGTGCTGGTGTCAGCCGATTTCGAATGGGAAGTGACCTGCCGTCAGTTTCCCGCGGCAGAACTGCGGCAGTCCCCCCTGGGACAGTGGTTTGTGGTCGACCTGCCGGTGCAGGGCCGCGGGGTGCGCACTGTATTTATGCATGGCGGATGGGGCAAGATTGCCGCCGCGGCCTCCACAGAATATGCCATCCAGCGTTGGCAGCCGGCTCTGCTGGTCAATCTGGGCACCTGCGGCGGCTTTGCCGGACTGGTGGAAAAAGGGCAGGTGGTTCTGGTCGAGCGGACCGTGGTTTACGACATCATTGAGCAAATGGGAGATTTTGACACCCACATTGCTCACTACACCACCGATATTGACCTCTCCTGGCTGGGAGATTCCCTGCCCCATCCGGTTCTGCGCACCCTGATAGTTTCCGGAGACCGGGACCTGGTGGCCGATGAAATTCCCCCTCTGCACGCCCGCTACGGCGCGGTGGTGGGAGATTGGGAGTCCGGGGCCATTGCCTGGGTTGCGGCCCGTCACGGGGTGCGCTGTTTGATTCTGCGAGGCGTATCGGACCTGGTAGGGCCGTCCGGGGGAGAGGCGTACGATGGGAATGTAGAGGTCTTCCGTGCCGGGACCGCCGCCATTATGCCGGCTCTGCTCAGGTCACTGCCCGACTGGCTGGCCCTTGCCGTGGGGTAGCAGAAAACCGGACCGGTTTCCGAACGTCAAAAGGCCGCGCCAACGGACGCGGCCTTTTTCGTCCAATCGTTTAGTGCTGGCGGATTATTCGGCCTCTTCGGCCTGCGGTTCTTCGGCGGCTTCTGCCTGGGCCGGGGCTTCTGCCTCTGCCGCCGGCTGGTCGGCCTGGGCCGCGGCTTCAGCGGCTTCGGCTTCTGCCGCTTCTTCCAGCCGTTCCCGCTCGCGAATACCGCCCAGCGGGAGCACTTCCACAGTGATGGAGGTGGTCACGTCAATCATCAGCTTGATGGGTACTTCCACTTCACCCAGCTCGCGGATGGGTTCGGGCAGGGCCACCTTGCGCTTGTCCAGCTCGATACCGGTTTTTTCCTTGATGGCTCCGGCAATATCCGCCGACGTTACCGAGCCGTACAGCTTGCCGGTTTCTCCGGCCCGGCGCTCAAAGAGCAGTTTCAGGCCCTGGAGCTGGTTGGCAATGGCCTGGGCATCCGCCATTCTCTGCGCCCGGTGCTTTTCCGCCGCCTTCCGGATGGTCTCTGCCTGCTTCAGCGCACCCGGCGTTGCCAGAACCGCCAACTGCTGGGGAATCAGGTAGTTTCGCGCGTACCCATCGGCCACATTCTTGACGTCACCCGCGTACCCCAGATTGTCAACATCTTGAATCAATAATACCTTCATCAGTACATTCTCCAGTTACAGCAAAGTCGGTTATTTTTCTTACGAGGACACACAAACCAATAGTATACGATAAAACCGGTGATTGTCCAAATTTGGGGGGTGCGTTTCAATTTGGGGGCAAATAGGATATCCGCCTACAGCATCATGGTAGCAGGGGCATCCCTATGCCCCAGAAAATGGGCCCGGCATAGGGATGCCGGCCCTACCGCCAATCAAAATTCGCCCCAAAAATGAAATACACCCGGCTGGTGGGTAAACGTTTGTGCAACCGGGCATTTGTGGTATAATCTACGAGTTGGGCAGGCGAATACCGGCTTTTTGCCTGCCTCTTGTTATGTATTTGTTCATCTGGAAGGAGATTGCTGGAAGTGGCAGGTCCATTAGACGCGCTTCTGGGACTGTTTTCCCTTGACGTTGGTATAGATTTAGGAACGGCAAATACGCTGGTTTATGTGCGGGGCAAAGGGATTGTTATTAATGAGCCTTCGGTGGTTGCCATTGATAAGAAGACCCGCAAACCGCTGGCCATTGGCGTAGAGGCCAAGGAGATGGTAGGCCGGACACCGGCCAACATTGTGGCGATTCGCCCGCTTCGGGATGGGGTGATTTCCGAATTCGAAATCACCGAGGCGATGCTCCGGTACTTTATCAAAAAAGTACACGAGCAGACTCTTATTCCGACCCCCTTCTACGCGCCGCGGGTGGTCATTGGGATTCCCAGCGGCGTTACCGAGGTGGAAAAGCGAGCCGTGTACGATGCGGCCAAGAACGCCCGCGCCCGCGATGCCCGGATTATCGAGGAGCCGGTCGCCGCGGCGATTGGAGTGGGCCTGCCTATTACCGAACCCATCGGCAGTATGGTGATTGACATCGGCGGCGGCACCACCGAAGTGGCCGTCTTTTCTCTGGGCGGTATCGTGGTCAGCCGGTCTATCCGCGTGGCCGGCGACGAAATGGACGAGGCCATCATCAACTATGCCCGCCAGAAATATAACCTGCTCATCGGCCAGCGAATGGCCGAGCGGGCCAAAATCACCATCGGTTCTGCCTATCCCCTGCCGGAAGAACAGACCATCACCCTGCGCGGGCGCAACCTGATTACCGGCCTGCCCGATTCGGTGGAAGTGTCCAGTGTGGAAATCCGCGAGGCGCTGAGTGATGCCGTGGCAGTGATTGTGGAAGCCGTGCGGGACACGCTGGACGAAACCCCGCCGGAACTCATCGCCGACCTGATGGAGAGCGGCATTGCCCTGGCCGGCGGCGGCAGTCTCCTGCAGGGGCTGGCCGAACGCCTGTCCGAAGAAACAAAGATGCGCGTCTACATTGCCGATGACCCGCTGACCTGCGTGGCCCGCGGGGCCGGTCAGGTGCTGGAAAGCTACGATAAGTACGCCAAGGTTCTGGCCTCTCTCCAGCGCGGCAGTACCAACCACCGCTGAGGGTGCGTCCAGAATTTTAGGAATTCTGGACAAACCTGGGGGGATTCGGGGGGTAGCCCCCCGCACTCCCCTATCTGTCCAAAAATCTTGGACAGACCCATCGCTGAGTTCACCGAGAATTGAAAGTTGAGAACTGAGTCTAGACGGCTGATATTGGGCCTTGTACTGGCGTTGCTGTTGCTGGGCTTTGCTCTGGACCGGGCCGGATATGCCCCGGTACTCCGGGGGTACGGACGAGCTGTCTTTACGCCCGTTCTGCAGACGCTCACGTCGGTTGTTCAGCAGGTATCGGGCCGGGTAGAGGCCATTGAAAGTGTTGAGGCTTTGCGGGCGCGCAATGCCGAACTGGAAGCAACGGTCAACCGCCTGATGGTGGAAAACGTGCGCCTGCGCGAAGTGGAGCGCGAAAACGAACAGCTCCGGCAGTTGCTCAACTACACCCGCAACAATCCCCTGTTTACTTACCAGCCCACCACGGTTATTGGCCGCAGTATTGGCGCAGACCCCACCAACCTGCTCTATTTTGTGTATGTTGACGTGGGTGCCCGCGACGGCATTGCCACGGAGATGCCGGTGGTCACCGAGCGGGGCCTGGTGGGCCGGGTTACCGCAGTAGGACCCAACTCCGCCCAGGTCCTGCTGATTATCGACCCCAGCAGTGCGGTCAATGCCATCATCCAGAACAGCCGGGCCACCGGGGTGGTGCGGGGCAGTATCGATGGGGTGCTGGTGATGGACCGAATTCCGCCCAATGCAGAGGTCAGTCCGGGGGATATTGTGCTGACCTCCGGGCTGGGAGGGAACTTTCCGGATAAAATCGTCATCGGGCAGGTCACAGAAGTGACCCGCCGTGACCAGGATATGTTCCAGACCGCCCGCATCCGTCCCACGGTAGACTTTGGTAAACTGGAGAGGATGCTGATAATTACCTCATTCCAGCCGATAGATTTTGACGCGGAGCTGAAATCCGGGGAGGACAGCAATTAGCCGTTTTACAGGACCGGTTATCCTTTTGGGAGCAGTGCTCTTGCAGGTTGTCCTGTCGCCGTACATCCGGGTGAGCGGCGTCCATCCAGACCTGGTTCTGCTGGTGGTTGTGAGCTGGGTGTTTCTGCGCGGTGTGCGCGAGGGGCTTGTCTGGGCCTTGATGGGCAGTCTGGGGCTGGAGCTGTTTTCCGCCGCGCCGTTCGGTGTATTGACCTTTTCTTTGCTGACTACCACCATCGTGGCCGGTTTGGGTCACGGACGATTGTTTGGCAGTAGTATTGTTCTGCCGCTCAGCCTGACCTTTCCCCTGAGCCTGCTGTTCAATGGCCTGGCGCTGGTGCTGATGTTCCTCCTGGGCCGCCCCGTGGTCTGGCTCGACGCCTTTTCCAATGTCCTGCTTCCCGCGGCCATCTACAACACGATGATGATGGTCCTGGTTTTCCCCCCGCTTTACCTGCTCAACCGGTTTTTGAATCCACAGCCGCTGGCAATGTAGTGGGATGTGGGGTATGGGATGTGGGATTAATCTCCTAATCTCCAATCCCCAATCTCCAGTCTCGAACAACTACCCCAAATTTTTATTTTGCAGTATAATGCTGTTACGATGACCAGATTACAGGTTCGTTTAAGACTCAATCTGTTTCGGATAGTCATAGTGCTGGCGTTTGCGGTGCTGGGGGCGCGGCTCTGGTACTTGCAGGTTATTCAGGGCGAAACCTACAAACAGCTCGCCGACGCCAACCGCTTCCGGCTGGTGCAGGTTCCGGCCTCGCGGGGAATCATCTACAGCCGCGACGGAGAACTGCTGGTGCGCAACCGGCCCGTTTACAACGTGGTCATCATCCCCGCCTACTTGCCCGAAGACGATACCGCGCAGGCAGAAATCTTTGCCCGCCTTTCCGACCTGCTGAACCTGCCCATCACCACCCAGGTAGACCCGGTGGTCAACCGCTACAACGGCTATTTTGAGGCCATCACCCGCCACCAGTACAACCGCCAGCCAGAGCGGCAAATCATCAACCCGCGCAGTCGCCAGTACCGGCGTGCCCCGCTGGGAATTCGCGACGCCGTATTTCAAAACCCCTTTGCCCCGTTTCTGCCTGTCACCATTGCCGAGGATGTAGACCCGCGTATCGCCGCCCAGATAGAGGAAGACCGGCTCACCCTGCCCGGCGTGCAGATTGAGGTCACACCCCGGCGGGAGTACCCCTTTGGTGAGCTGGTCAGCCATATTATGGGCTATGTTGGCCCCATTCCCGCCGAGCAGTATAACCGGTATGAAGCCGAGGGGTACGATTTAACCGACATCATTGGACTGGCCGGCCTGGAAGCCGAGTACGAAGACCAACTGCGCGGCATCAAGGGGCTGGAAACCATCGAGGTGGACGCGACCGGACAGAAAATCAGAACTGTCAGCAAGAGTATTGAGGCCCGGCCCGGACACAACCTCAAGCTAACCCTGGACATTGGCCTGCAGAAAGCGGCCACCGAGGCCCTCCAGGAGGCTCTGGACGAGACCGGCTCAAAGCAGGGGGTCGCCATTGCTATGAACCCCAACACCGGCGAGATTCTGGCCATGGTCTCCCTGCCCTCCTTCGACAACAACCTGTTTTCGCGGGGTATTTCGCCGCGGGAACTGTCGCTGTTGAGCAAAGACCCCTGGACCCCGCTGGTCAACCATGCCATTGCCGGCCTGTACCCCCCCGGCTCAACCTACAAAATAATCCCGGCCGCGGCGGCCCTGCAGGAGGGGGTCGTCACGCCGGAAACCACGTTCATTGACGAAGGGGTGCTGTATCTGCCCAACCAGTTCGAGCCGGACAACCTGGACCTGGCCCAGCCGTTTTACTGCTGGCTTCGTACGGGGCACGGACGGGTAAACTTCATCGCCGGCCTGGCCTGGTCGTGCGACGTATACTTTTACCAGGTAGGCGGCGGTTATCCCCCCGCCAATTTCCAGGGGCTGGGGCTGGACCGCCTGGTGCGGTACTCGGAGATGTTCGGCCTGGGTGAGCCTACTGGCATCGACCTGCCCGGCGAAGTATCCGGCCTGGTCCCCACCGCCAGGTGGAAGCGGCTCAATTATGCCGAATCCTGGCTCACCGGCGATACCTACAATATGTCTATTGGTCAGGGGTTTGTCCTGGTGACCCCTCTGCAAATCCTCAATGC
>RFJV01000566.1 GCA_003694775.1 Chloroflexota bacterium
ATGCTCTGGAGCGACGGGGTGGAAATTACCGCCCACGATTTTGAGTGGACCTACAACCAGGTTATCAAGCCGGAAAACGGGTTCCCGTACCTGTCCCAGCTTGATTTCATTACTTCCTACAAGGCCCTGGATGACTACACCCTGGAAATCAAGATTGATGAAGTGTACGCCCCGGCTCTGGGACAGATGTCTGGCCTGATTACGCCCCTGCCCAAGCACGTCTGGGAAAAGCTGGACTGGAACGACCCGGAAAAGAACCCGGAAATCAACAGCCCCAGCGTGGTTTCCGGGCCGTACAAGCTGGTCGAATGGAAGCGGGACCAGTACGTCATTTTTGAAGCCAACGAAAATTACTGGTATCACGGCCGGCCCAACATCGACCGCTACATCATCGAGATTGTGCCGGACCAGGACGTGGCCTACCAGAAGATGAAGACCGGCGAAAGCGATACCGGACCCATCACCCCGGAAAATCTGGAAGAGGCGCGCCAGCTTGAAAACATCACCGTCTATGAGTGGTGGCCGGCCGCGGCGGTGTGGAGCTACATTGGCCTGAATATGCGCGAAGGCTTTCCCACCCACGATATCAACGTGCGCCACGGCCTGAACTACGCCATCGATAAGGAACTGCTGACCGACGAGGTGATGCTGGGCCAGGCCAAGCGGCTGTGCTCGGTATATCCCGAAACGTCCTGGGTCTACAACCCCGACGTGCCCTGTTACAAGTACGATCGCGACAAGGCCCTGGAGGCCTTTGCCAAAGCCGGCTATACCCTGCAGGACGGCAAGCTGGTTAACGAAAACGGCGAGCAGTTGAAACTGCGTCTCCTCTACGGACCCAATACCAGCAAGACCCGCGAGCTGATTGCCGTGACGGTGCAGGACTTCCTGAGCCAGATTGGCATCGAGGTGGAAATTCAGGCCCTGGAATGGGCCAGCTTCCTGGAAGCGCTGGATGCCGAAGAGCCGGAATGGGATATGTACATCGGCGCCTGGCGAGCCACTATCGAGCCGCACATCATGTACACCATCTGGGCCGAGGAAAACATCCCGCAGTTGAACTCGGTGGCCTATATCAACAAGGACGTGGAAAAGCTGTTTGAAGAAGCCGGTGCCACCTACGATACCGAGTTCCGCAAGGCCAAATACCAGGAAATCCAGCGCATCATCGCCGAGGACGCGCCTTACGTGTTCCTGTTCTACCAGAAGCGGTGGAGCGGGCAGAACAACCGCATCAAGGGCATCATTCCCACTGCGTTGGGTATCGGCTGGAATCAGGAAGACTGGTATATCGAAGAAACACAGTAGGTAGGGGAGTTGAAGAGTTTGGGAGTTAAAGAGTTGGGGAGTTAAAGAGTTGAAGAGTTGAAGAGTTTGGGAGTTAAAGAGTTTAAAAACTCACCAACTCACCAACTCACCAACTCCCAAACTCACCAACTCCCAAACAATTTTTGCAAAAATGACCCGCTACATTATCCGACGCGCAATCCAATCCTTTTTTCTGGTCTGGCTGTCGACCATCATCGCCTTCACCATCTATCAGGCCGCGCCCGGTGGGCCTTTGCAGTTTCTGGATGACGACCCCAAGTCTACCGCCGCGGATGCCGGTCGCTTGCAGAGGCTGTACGGCCTGGACCGGCCTATTCTGGTGCAGTACGTGGTCTGGCTGGCCGGCGAGGACTGGACTCCGGCCACCCCGCAGTGGCGCAGTGGCCGCTGTCTGGCCGACGAGACCTCCTGCGGACGGGGTATTCTGCGGCTGGATTTTGGCCGCTCCTTTTACTTCAAGGGCCGCTCTACCATCGAGGTTATCGCCGAGCGCATCCCGGCGACCTTCATTCTGGGTTTTTCCAGCCTGATTATCAGCGTCATCGGCGGGGTGCCGCTGGGCGTGTACGCCGCGCTCAACCGGGGCAAACTGCCGGACCACATCATCCGGGTGGCGACGGTGCTGGTCAACACGGTGCCCCACTGGTGGCTGGGCCTGCTCCTGCTGATTATCCTGGGCGGCTACCTGGGACTGGTTCCCCTCAGCGGCATGGAAACTGTGGGCGATGGCTCCCTGCTGGACCGTCTGCACCACCTGGTTCTGCCGGCTACGGTGGCCGCCATTGGCGGCTGGATTAGCTTCTCCCGCATCCTGCGCTTTGAAATGCTGGAAGTGCTGAACCAGGACTACGTGCGCACCGCCCGCGCCAAGGGGCTGTCGGAGCGGGTGGTCATCTTCCGGCACGTTCTGCGCAACGCCATTATGCCCTTTGTCACCGGCCTGAACGGGATTTTCCTGCTCATTCTGTCCGGCTCGGTGCTGTTTGAGACCGTTTTTTCCTGGCCCGGTATGGGCCGGCTGTTCATCACCGCGGTCAACGCCCGCGACTACCCGGTGATGATGGCCCTGTTTGTGATTGGCTCTTTCCTGGGCGTGTTGGGACTGCTGATGGTCGATATTCTGTACGGCTTTGTTGACCCGCGCGTCAAGTACGATATCACCCAATGATGGTTGTGTGACACCCCATGGCCGAAACCACCCTCCCCCTGACCCGGCAGAGACAGAAAAGCCGGGCCGACGAGCTGAAAGAACTGACCTACTGGCAGGCCGTCTGGCTGAAACTGCGCCGCGACAAAATTACCCTGGCGGCCATGCTGTTAGGTCTGTTTATGATTGTCATCACCCTGACCGCGCCGTGGATTGCCGCCAACCTGCTGGGGTTTAGCCCCACCGACACCAACCTGCGGATGCGCAACAAGCCGCCCACGTGGGCCAAAGAAGCCTGGCCCGAATTCCAACAGTTTGCCACCTCCTGCCAGTCTGCATCCTGTGACTGGTCGCTCTGGCCGCAAATCTTCTCCCATTCTGCCGCCGGCATACGGACCTGCCTCCAGGCTGGCCCCGGCGAGTGCCACTGGTTCGGCACCGACGATGCCGGGCGCGACGTGCTCACCCGCGGCCTGTACGGCGGGCGCATCTCCCTGCGCATCGGCGGCATGGTCGCCGCGGTGACCATGACCCTGGGCGTTACCCTGGGGTTGATTAGCGGCTACTACGCCGCTACCTGGGTGGACGACATCATCAACGCCATCATCCTTACCCTGAGCAGTATCCCCTTGCTGTTTCTGCTCATCATCCTGGCCGGCACCTTTCCCATCTTCCGTACCCCGGAAGGGCTTTCTTTTATGCTGGGTATCTTTGGCTGGATGGGCGTGGCCCGGCTGTTGCGCGGGCAAATTTTCTCCATCCGCGAGCGGGAGTACATCATCGCCAGCCGGGCCATCGGCGCCTCCATCTGGCGGATAATGTTCCGCCACATTATGCCCAACGTCTCCTCCATCATCATCGTGGTGGCGATTTTCGACATCGCCAGCGCCATCATCGCCGAAGCCGGCCTTAGCTTTCTGGGCGTGGGTATCGGCCCGCCCCTGCCCAGTTGGGGCAACATGATGACCGGCTCGCTCGGCAGTTTTACCAAGGCCCCCTGGCTGGTGCTGACCCCCGGCCTGTTCATCTTCCTGACCACGCTCTCTATCTACCTGGTCGGCGATGGCCTGCGCGACGCCCTCGACCCGTGGATTAAGGAGTAATAGTGGGATAAGAGCCTATCCCAAAAACCCCCTGGGTAGGCGAAGGCATTGCCTTCGCCTACCCATACTGTAAATTTCGGGTAACTGTTCAGCATAAGGAACAAGGACCGAAAATTTTTCATACAAAGACACAAAGGCACAAAGATTTTTTAAAAAATTCTCTGTGTCTCCGTGTCTTTGTGTGAGAATTCATCCTCCACGTTCATCGGCTGAATAGATACAATTTCGGATAGGTTCTAACTGCCAGCAGTTGTCTCACTTTAAGATTCTTTTAAGGTTCTCTTTAGCCTCCTTAAAGGACATCCTCCCCCCGTTGACGGTAAAATAGAAATGCCAAAAATAAAAGCGACGCGCCGGCGCGTCGCCATTTTCCGCGTTCGGGACTGGAGCTTGGGGGATTGGAGATTAGGAGATTAGGGAGATTAAAACTCACCAACTCTTAAACTCACAAACTATCCAACTAACAAACTCCCAAACTCTCTAACTCACCAACTCCCAAACTCCCAAACTCACAAACTAAAGGAGGTAGAGAACCATGCGGAAAATCTCGTTCATCCTCTCTGTACTTGTCGTCTTCGTACTGACCTTTTCCGTTGTAACGCCCGTACTGGCGCAGGGCGGGGACGGAACCCGAATCGCGCCGGAAGATTTCACCCTCTACACCCCTTACCCGGCGATGAAAATCGCCGTTGGGGAAAACGTAACCTTTAACCTGACCCTCAAGGCCGGCGAACAGCCGCAGATTGTCCGCCTGGACCTGCGCGACCTGCCCGAAGGCTGGGAGGCCAGCTTCAAGGGCGGCGGTAAAATCGTCGAGGCCGCTTACCTGGTTCCCGATGAAGATACCAAAATCTCCCTGCGGGTCGACCCGCCCAAAGACGTGGAGCCGGGCACTTACAGCTTTACCGTGGTTGCCCGCGATGAGGCCGGCCGGGAAGTGCTTCTGCCCATCGACCTGACCATCAAGGACAAGCTCCCGCCCAAGCTGGATATGAGCGTCGACCTGCCGACCATCAAAGGGTCGCCGGATACCACTTTCCGCTACAGCGTGAAGCTCAAGAACGATGGCGACGAAGACCTGACCGTCAACCTGCTGGCCGATGCTCCGGCAGGGATGGATGTTACGTTTAAGCTGGTCGGCAAAGAAGTGACCAGCTTCCCGCTGGACGCCAATGCTACCAAAACTGTCACTGTTGAAGCCAAGCCGTATCTCGACCTGCCCGCCGGGACCTACCCCATCAAGGTGATGGCCCAGGGTGGCGATGTCAACGCCGAGCTGAATCTGGTAGCCGAAGTGACCGGCCAGCCCAAGCTGAACGTCACCGCGCCGGATGGCCGGCTGTCCGGGCAGGCTTACGTGGGCGATACCACCCCGCTGAAGGTCATCATCCAGAACAACGGCACTGCGCCGGCCCGCAACATCAAGCTGAGCGCCAGCCCGCCTTCCGGCTGGGAAGTGGAGTTCGACCCCAAAGTCATCACCGAGCTGTCGCCGGACAAACAGCTTGAAGTGACCGCCAAAATCAAGCCTGCAGACAAGGCCATCGCCGGCGACTACGTGCTGACCATCAAGGCTGACCCGGAAGAAGGGGCCACCGATTCCGCGGAGTTCCGCATCACGGTGCTGACCTCCACCATGTGGGGGCTGGTCGGTATTGGCTTGATTGCTGTTGCTGTGGTGGTGGTGGGGCTGGCCGTCATCCGCTTTGGGCGCCGCTAATCCCGTTGGGGAAGGAGGTGCGCCTATGGCTAACAACAACGTGGTCATCAAAAGCCGCGGGCTGACCAAAAAGTACGGCGATTTTACAGCCGTCGACCACCTGAACCTGACCGTCAACCGCGGCGAGGTGTTCGGCCTGCTGGGGCCGAACGGCTCCGGCAAAACCACCACCATCCTGATGCTCCTGGGCCTCACCGAACCGACCGCCGGGTCGGTAGAGGTGCTGGGGCTGGACCCGGCCCGCCAGCCGCTCAGCGTCAAGGCGCGGGTCGGCTATCTGCCGGACCAGGTCGGCTTTTACGATGGTCTGACCGCCCGCGAAAATCTGGGCTACATCGCCCGCCTGAACGGCCTGCCGCGGGCCGAAGCCAACGAACGCATCCAGCGCGTGCTGTCGCAGGTCGGCCTGAGCGAGGTGGCCAACAAGCGGGTGGGCACTTTCTCCCGCGGTATGCGCCAGCGCCTGGGCGTGGCCGAAGTTCTGCTCAAACAGCCGGAGCTGATTATTATGGACGAGCCAACCCTGGGCCTGGACCCCGAAGGGGCGCGGGAGTTCCTGGAGCTAATTGTTCAGCTCAAATCTGAAGGCATTACCATGCTGTTGTCGTCTCACCTTCTGCACCAGGTGCAGGCCGTCTGCGACCGGGTGGGCCTGTTCCACCGCGGCCAGATGGTGCTGGAAGGCACTGTGCCGGAACTGGCGCAGAAGGTGCTGGGCGGCGCGTACCGCATCCTGGTAGAAGCCAACGGGACCGGCAACCTGGAAGAGGTGTTCCGCCGCATCAACGGCGTGGTCAACATCAACCGGGCCGGTCAGGACCGGTATGAGCTGGAAGCCAAAAAAGATTTGCGGCCCGAAGTGGCCCGGTCCATTGTGGAAGCCGGCGGCAAACTGCTGTCGCTGAACATTGAACTGCCCAGCCTGGATGAAGTTTACGCCCGATACTTCAAGAAGGAGGTGGACCATGTCGGTGCAGTCGCTTAAGCAAACCAGAGCACGCGAAGGGTCCCCCTGGACCGGGCTGTGGGCGGTGGTGGCCAAGGAAATGGCCGACTCGCTGACCAGTACGCGCATGTTCATCCTGGAACTGCTCATTGTGCTGACCGCCGCGGGGACGGTCTACGGGGCGACCCAGACCCTGCAGGAAACCGTTGGACAGGACCGGTTCGTCTTCCTGAAGCTGTTTACCACCGGCCGCGACCCGATACCGGCCTTCATCGGCTTCCTGGGATTCCTGGTGCCTCTGCTGGCCATCGCCCTGGCGTTCGACTCGGTCAACGGCGAGTTCCACCAGCGGACCATCTCCAAGGTGCTGGCCCAGCCTATCTACCGGGACGCCTTGCTGTTCGGCAAGTTTTTGGCCGGCCTGTTCACCCTGGCTCTGGCCCTGACCACCATCTGGCTGTTGATAATGGGCATGGGCATCATCGGACTGGGCCTGCCGCCCAGCGGTGAGGAGGTGGCCCGCAGTCTGTGGTTCCTGCTGGCGACCATCTTCTACGGCGGCATCTGGCTGGCCCTGGCTATGGTCTTCTCTATCATCTTCCGCCAGCCGGCCACCGCGGCCCTGGCTTCCATTGCCGTGTGGCTCTTCTTTACCGTGTTCTGGGGCATCCTGGCCGACCTGGCCGCCCAGAGCATCATCCCGGCCCGGCTCAGCGAGCCGGAGACCATCATCGCCCAGGCGGAGCTGGCTAAAACGCTGACCCGCTTCTCGCCCAACACCCTGTACGCCGAAGCGACCCTGGCCCTGCTGAATCCTGCCGTCCGGTCGCTGGGTGTGGTTCTGCCGGTGCAGTTGTTCGGCGCGGTGCTGGGTACGCCTCTGCCCCTGAGCCAGAGCCTGGTGCTGGTGTGGCCGCACTTTACCGGCCTGATTGCCGCCACCATCCTGCTGTTTGCGGTGGGGTACGTCATCTTCCAGCGGCGCGAAATCCGGGCCTAAAAGCCTAAAAGCCGGGGCGACCGGCCGGTCGCCCCGGCAAATCTCCGTTGAAATCCCTCTGCGGTTCGGAGGGCTGTTGCCAAACCGCGGCCCGCGGAGTACAATACCCGTGGAGCAAACAGCCTTAACCGGACCGCAGAATGAGCAAACATATTCTGGTGGTAGACGACGACGCACTTTTGCGCCGCAGTCTGGCCTTTAACCTGGAAAAAAACGGCTACCGGGTGAGCACCGCGGCCACGGCAGAAGACGCCCTGCAGTTGGCCCGCCGCGACCCACCCGACCTGATTCTGCTGGACATCGGTCTGCCCGGTATGGACGGGGTAGACGCCCTCAAAGAGTTCCGCCGGCAGGCCGATACACCGGTCATCTTTGTGACCGCCCGGCGCAGTGAACTGGATGAAATCCTCGGCCTGGAGCTGGGCGCAGACGATTACATCACCAAGCCGTTCAAGTTTGAAACCCTGCTGGCCCATATCAAGGCCGTCCTGCGCCGGGCGGCGCGCAGTGCGGCCCCTGCACCGGAGGCACAGGCGGTGCAGGTCGGCTGTCTGCGCATCGACCCGGCGGCCCATTCGGTGACGCTCAACGGGCAGTCGGTTGAACTGACACCGCGGGAGTTCGCCATTCTGCATACCCTGGCCCTCAACGCCGGACGGGTTGTCTCCACCGACGACCTGCTCAACCAGGTGTGGGGCGCGGAGTACGCCGGCGAGCCGCAGGCGGTTTATGTGTATATTCGCTGGTTGCGGGAGAAAATAGAAACCGACCCCACCGAACCGCGACGCATCCTGACCGTGCGCGGAGTGGGGTACAAGCTGGAGCCGGAAGGGTTTTAGCCATGCGTACCTTGCGGAGCCGACTCATCCTGAGCCATATCCTGCCCATCCTGGTGGTTGTGCCTCTGGTGGGCATTGCTCTGCTGTACCTGCTGGAAACCCAGGTGGTGCTGAACAACCTGTCGGAGGAGCTGGCCCGGCAGGCCGCGCTGACGGCCCGGATGGCCGCCCTTCGCCCCGACATCTGGCAGGATGTCACCGCGGCCCGATTTTTTGTCACCACTATCAGCACCCCGGAGCAGTCTCAGGTGATGCTTCTCGACCCGCAGGGGCGGGTCATTATGGCCAGCACCAGCCCCAATAGCGACCCGCCGCCGGCGGTCAGCCTCCCCAGCCTGGCCTCCATCCTGGAAGACGGCCAGCAGGTGCGTATCCGGTACGACACCCAGGCCCGCGTCCGCATCGCCGAAATCCTGGTCCCCATTATCGGTCCCAACCACGAGATTCTGGGCATCATCCGCATGACCCGCCAGCTTTCCGACGTGACCGAACAGGTCCGGCGACTGCGGTACATCATCGGCGGGGTGCTGGTGGGCGAACTGGTGCTGGGCGCGGTGGTCGGTTTGGTGCTGGCCCTGGACATCGAGCGCTCTCTGCGCCGGGTGACCCAGGCCATTTACGGCATTGCTACCGGACGCCCCTGGCGCACTCTGCCGGAAAAGGGGCCACGGGAGTTCCGCCTGCTCCTGCGGACTTTCAATACGCTGGTGGAGCGTCTGCGGATGATGGAAGAGGCCCGCCGTCGCCTGCTGGCGAACCTGGTGCACGAAATCAGCCGTCCGATGGGCGCACTTCAGGCCGCGGTGGAGGCTCTGCTCAACGGCGCAGACGAGGACGCGGCTTTCCGCCGCGAACTGCTGGAGGGAATGAACGCGGAGCTGGACCGTCTCCAGCCTCTGCTGGCCAATTTAACCGACCTGCACGACCAGGTGCTGGGCACGCTGGAGCTGAACCGCAAGCTGACCAACCTGAATACCTGGCTCCAGCGTACGGTGGTTACCTGGCGCGAGGCGGCCCAGGCCAAAGGTCTGCACTGGCAGGTTGACATCCAGACGATGCTCCCTACCCTGGAAATTGACGCCGACCGGCTGGCCCAGGCGCTGGGCAATCTGCTCAGCAACGCTATCAAATATACCGAAGCCGGCGGTTCGGTGACGGTCACTGCCGAGGCCGACGATGGGGAAGTGAGAATCCGGGTGCAGGATACCGGCGTGGGGATTGCGCCGGAAATGCGAGAGAAGATTTTTGAGCCGTTTTTCCGCACTCATCCCGGCAAGCGGTTTCCGCAGGGGCTGGGTTTGGGGCTGACCATTGCCAACGACCTGGTCACGGCCCACGGGGGCCGGCTGGAGGTAGAAAGCGAACCGGGCCAGGGGAGCCGGTTTACCATTCACCTGCCGCTGGAACCCAACCTGACGATGACCGCTGCCGCGCCGC
>RFJV01000099.1 GCA_003694775.1 Chloroflexota bacterium
CAGGCCGTAGGGGATGCCGTCGGGGGTGGTCGACTCGACCAGCAGAAAATTGTCTTCGTTGAGTTCTCGCTTTAATCCCACATCGGTCAGCCCGGCAATCTGCCAGCCAATTCCGGGAGGGCGCTGTCCGGATACGGGCAGAACATCCGGCGCGGCTTCGGGGGTCAGGATGAGCGTGTCGGGTTTGCCGGCCTGGGGAGAGGCGGGGGCGGAAGGGATGGTCAGGTCGGAGTCGGGAGCAGGTCTGCGGGGAGAAACGGCGGTTTTTTCGGCCAGCAGTTTGAGCTTGCGGCGGGCACGGAACCAGATGATAAACAGCAGAATAATGATGACAATGAGCAGAAGGAAGATAACCAGTATCAGCGGAGATGAGACCAGCAACAGCCACAGCCAGTCTGGCAATCCGTACGGATTGTTTGCTCCCTGCCAGACCAGCGCCGGCGCGCCGAGAATCGGAGCCGGCAGGAATGTGCCAAAGTGCTGAACCTTATGCCTGGCGTTTTGAGTTTTAGCGGTGCGTGTCATGCGTGTGCCCCCTGGCTTGCCCGTCATGATTATAGTTTATCACAGGCGGGAGGGCTTTGCAATATGTCTAGCCGATTTCCCGGCGGGCCGGAACGAACCGGTAGCCGCGGCCGCGCTCATTTTCAATAGTGCCGATAGGGGGGGCTGTCTGGCGAAGCTGGTTGCGCAGTCGGCGGATGGCTTCCTGGACGCGGCGCGGGGAGGCTGTCGGCTTGCCCCAGACATCCGCCAACAGCCGGTCCACAGAAATGACCTGCCGGCTGTGGGCCTGGAAGTAGCGCAGGAGTTCGGCTTCGATGGGGCTGAGCTTGAGCTGGCTGTTGGCGGGCTGGCCGGCAGTCTGCCCGGCGGCAGTCCGACCGGCCTGGATGGCGGCGGTTCTGGGCCAGACTGCCGCCGGGATGGCGACTGTAAGCTTCAGTTGGTTGGCCAGGTATTCGTGGAGCAGGGGGGAAAACAGCCGGTATCCACTGCCGTTGTAAACCACAATGGCGTAATTTATCAGCCAGTTCAGAAAACCGGTGTTTTCCGGTTCAATCATCGACAGTCCTCTGGGGGCGCTGAGGAGCTGGTGGATAAGCGATTGCTCGGACTTCAGGGAGCCATATTTTTCCTCCTTTTCCTTGAGACGCCGCCAGATTATCTCGAACAGGGGGCGTCCGTGCTCCGCCAGACGGAGCTGGAGCAGAGGCAGGTGTTCCGCCGTGAGTACGGTGTCCGGCGGCAGGTGGAGACGGGTTTCCAGCAGAACATCATTCAGCCGGGCCAGCAGAAAGGGATGCCGGCCCGTCATCTCCAGCAGGGTGTCGGCCACCACCGGCTCCCAGCGAATATGCTCGCCGTATGCGGCCAGCCATTCTTCGGCGGCCTCGGTTTCCAGCAGGCTCAAAAAGTGCTGGTGCATCACATTGAACAGGGGGGACGAGGCCAGGTCCTTGTTGCCGGTTTGCAGGTCGTGCAGGGGTTGGGTGGCGGCAATTATCAGGCCCAGTTCGTCGGTCAGGGGGCGGAGCTGGTTGAGCATATCCGGGGAGATGTGTTTACTCTGCAGAACGCTGTCGAAATTATCCAGCATGATGACCAGCCGGAAACCGTGCTGGTTGAGCCGGCGGGTTAGCTGGAGGATGTGCTGTCCGGGGGAGCTTTGGATATCGATTGCCAGCCAGTCTTCAGGGATGTTCTGGTCTGCCTGGAGCTGGGCGACAAGCTGTTGCCGGACAAACTCCGGCAGGTTGGTCTGTGCTTCGGGCCAGCGGCAGTCGTACAGGCCGACGATGATGTTGTGCCCGTCTCGGAACCGTTCGGGGCGCCAGCCGTGGGGGTCCGGGCCGAGCAGGGGGCCTTCTGGCGAGGCCAGATATTTGAGCAGGCGAGATTTGCCGATGGTTTTCAGGCCAATCAGGGCAAAGTCCAGGGGCTGGGTAGGGGCCAGCACGCCCCGGACAATTTCGGCCAGCAGGGGTTTCCGGCCAAAAAAACGTGTGCGAATGGTGTGCATGGGTCATCTCCTTCCCAGGGTTGCCCCGCAGGTTATGGCTGGCGGGCAGGGGGCACTGCCTTAAACTGCTCCAGCATGGTATTCCGGGCCAGCCAGCGGCCAAACAGCAGGCTGGTGAACTGCCAGCAGTCCGGTTCTATCCGGGTAACGATGTGCTGGTCTTCCAGGTCGTCCATAATAGCCAGGAGCCGGGTATCGCTCAAGTGGGGGAGCACGGCCCGGATTTCCGCCAGGGGAACCGGGGTGTCGGTTTCATCCAGAAACTGGGTCAGCCGCTGGCACACTGGCCAGCCCTGGCCCTTGACCACGTCGAGCAGGTGCTGGAACAGGCTTTCGTTCACCGGCGACATGAATTCCTCCTGGACGGCATCCACGTCGCTCTGGCGAACGCGGCGGCGTCCGGTGCGGGCCATGTAGTTTACCAGGTCGTGGCAAAAGGCGTGAATGAAAAAGGGACTGCCGCCGGTTAGCCGCCACACATAGCGCAGGGCGTTGGGGGAATATTCCAGGTAGTTGTAGGTGGGCCGTTCGATGAGCTGGCGGGCGCTTTGCTCGTCCAGGGGTTTGAGGATGATGGTTTCTCCCATTTCCAGCAGGGGCCAGACCGGGTCGGCGGTGGGCAGACGGGGATTCTTCTCCTGCAGAGATTCAAAGGCCTGCTGTTGAATGACCATCACGATGCTGACCGCGGGAGCAACAGCCTGCAGAATACTGCGCCATTGGGGGAAGAAATCTCTGTCCAGGCGGCGTCTGCGGTAGGCGTCGATGGTGCGGCTGAATTCGTCGATGAGCACGACCAGCCGGTGCGGGGCAAACTGGTGCTGGATGTTCTGCAGGTAGCGGGTCAGCTCCAGGGCCGGCTTGTCCTCGAACAGTTCCCGGAGGGGCATACCTACTGTATCCAGGCGGTTGTTTTTCTGCAGGTCGTCAAAAACACTGACGGCAATCTGGTAGAAAAAGTCCGGGCCGTTCAGAACGTTGAGAAGCTGCAGGTCAACAAAAGCGGGTACAAAAGGTCCCTGGGGCAGGTGGTGGTTTCGCAGATGATACAGGAGAGAAGTTTTGCCGACCCGCTTCTGCCCGCGGACGAAAACGACGCCGGTATCCTGCTGGAGAAGCTCGTAAATTTTTTCCAGTTCTTCGGTGCGGCCAAAAAACATCTCCCTCTGCCGGACGGGCAAACGGCGGTACGGGTTGAAGGTCGCGGCCGGCTGAACCAGCTCCTCCTGTTCGGACATCAGCAGGTGCATCACCCGGACGTTGTTGACCTGGGGGTGCGGCAGATGGCGAATATCATCGGCAATCTGCTCGATGAGGTCCATATCTCTGGCTTCAACGGTCAGACTGAGCCGGGCAACACCCCGCAGGGTTTGGTAATCTACCTTATGTACGGTCACGTTCGGTAAATAATGGTAAACCTTGCCCAAAATATTCTGCAGGAGCCACTGTTCGTACAGGGCTTCTATCTCCAGCCGCTGGATAACATTCATCCGGGAGCGGAGCCGCCAGCTCAGGGGGATGGTATCTTCCCGTCCGGCCAGGTGGGGGCAGTCAGCCTGGTGAATTTTCAGCTCGACCAGCCGGTTTTGCCGGTAGCGGGGCCGGCCGATGATGCTTTCGCCGGGCCGGGGCCGACAGCATTGGGCCAGCTTCATCTGGTTAGGGGTAAGGCGAATATCCGGCGGAAGCTGGACCTGGCGGACAATTTCATCGGAAAAGATGGGGTGCAGGATAGGGTCGCTGGACTGCCGTCCGGCGGCAATTTCGGCCAGCAGGTCTTCGGTGCTGTTCAGGCCGCATTTCCGGACGGCCTGCTGTAGGGCCATTTTCAGGCGGTGGTCGGGGATGTCGATGCGGTAGTGGTCTTTCAGCTTCTGCAGATGGCGGTCGAACAGGGTTCGTCCCTGAAGCGAATTTTGACTGCGCCGTTTGAGAAAATTCTGAATATGGACACGGGCGCGGCTGGTTCGGGCCACGGTCAGCCAAAGGCGGTTGGGACCGGATGCCTGGGGGGCCCGCTCCAGCTCCACCAAATCCAGATGGCGCAGGCGGTAGGTTGCTGAAACATACTCTCCGTTTACCCGGAAGCGGCTGGTCTGGTGGGCCACCTCGCTGTGCACCATGTAGGCGTAGTCCACAACCGTATCGCCGCGGCGGAAGCTGAAAATTTCTCCCAGCGGGCTGAAGACGTACAGCTTTTCCGGCAGAGACCCCATCTCCGCGCCGGCAAGGCAGGGATACAGTTCTTCGCGGTAGCTCCACCAGGCATGGGGTAGGGAAATGTTTTGGATTTCCGGCCATTTTGCCACGCCCCAGCGGTTGATTTTTTCCATTTCGCGGGTGCGGATGTGAAAATGGGCGCGGATATGGCCGGTCTCAAACGGAAGGATGACCTCGGTTTGCAAACAGCGATAGCCGTTGAGCCGGCTGAAGCTGATGAAATCGCGCACTTTCCCGTCGATGGGCTTCCAGAACCGGTGAATCTGGTGCAGGGCATGGTAGCATTCGGCTTC
>RFJV01000013.1 GCA_003694775.1 Chloroflexota bacterium
CATCCGGGACAAGGCGGCCCGGTGGGGAGTGGAAGACCGGGAGACAATCTACCTGGCCGCCGGAGTGGTTATACCCTGGCTGGTGGACGGCAAACCGCACAAGGTGAATATCCGCCGGTTGGCGGTGGCGGACGGGCAGAGTAAATACAGTTCGCCCGCGGGGTGGTGTGGGGTGCGCCCGCTGTACAATGCGGATGCCCTTCAGCCTGGACGCCCGGCGGTGCTGGTAGAGGGTGAGTTTGACGCCCTGGCCGTCCAGCAGGCCGCGGGCGACCTGGTGACGCCGGTGGCAACAGGGAGCAAGGACGCGGGCCGGGCGGCCCGGTGGGTGGCGCGGCTGGCGGCCTGTTCGCTGGTGCTGGTGGCGTTTGATGCGGACGAGCCGGGCGACAAAGCCGCGTCCGCCTGGCTGGAGCTGTTGCCGAACGCCAGGCGGTGGCGGCCATTGCTCAAAGATGCGGGTGAAATGTTGGCCCAGAGCCTGGACATCCGGCGGTGGATTGAGGCCGGATGTCCAGAACCGGCCCGCTGGGTGTTCCCAGAGGTGGCCCGGCTGATTCTTACCGGCCCGCCCGAAGCCTGGCCCTGGTCGCTGTACAACGAGCAAACCGGGCAGTGGGTGACGTTTGAGACGCCGGACGACCTGCGGGCCGCTACCTTTCCAGGGGAACTTGAAACGCACGTTGAAAAATCTGGCCGGGGGAAACCCCATGCACCTACGAAAACCCTATGGACATCAATCAAGGTCACAGAATGTCAAGACCGGAGGTGAAAAAATGAGTGACAACGGAAAAGCCGACCTGACCCCCCAACAGGCCCAGGTTATTGCCCACCTGGTTGCGGGGATGTCGCAGGCCGAGGCCGCCCGGCAAGTCGGGGTTGCGGCTGAAACTATCAGCCGGTGGAAGGCGAACAACCCCGCCTTTGTGGCCGCCTACAATCAGGCCAAACAGGCCCAGTGGGACGCGGTGACAATGAAGCTGGACGGCCTGGCAAATTTGGCGGTTGACACCCTGGCCGACCTTTTGCAGGATGATGACCCGAAGGTGCGGCTTCAAGCGGTGCGGCTGTGGCTGGAGCACCGGCAGAGACCGGAAGGCCCGACCGACCCGCAGGAAGTTCAGGCCGAGATGGAGCACCGCCGGATGGGGGCTTTCCTGAAGCGGGTAAGCGCGGCAATGTGATGGGTCTACTTTTGCAGGCACTAAGGGGAGGGGGAGGTCAAAAGTCCGGGGCTTTTCGGCTTTAGACCGCCGCCGCAGTCGCACACATATAGCCGCGAGTTAAAAAACGAACCACACGCCGTAAAACGGCCCGTAGAACGTTTTTTCTGCTGTTCAGGTATTCCCCTACCTGATGCGCCAGAAAACGGCAAAATGAGGCCCTGAGAGGCCGTAGAGAGCAAAAGAACGGGTGTTCTAGGCTTTGTCTTGATACAGATAGCGGATATAGCGCAGGGCTTCCTTACGCTGTTCCGGGGGCAGGTTGCGGGCCAGTTCGACCAGTTCCTGCAAGGTGGCGTCATCTTCCGGGGTGGCCGGGCCAGCGGGGGGCAGGATACCGGCAAGGCGTAAGAGCTTGTCGGGCGATTCGTCCAGGGCCGCCGCCACCTTGCGGCAGAAGTTGACGCTGGGCTTTGCGTCGCCTGAGAGAACTTGTGAGATAAACGGGCGTGAAATGCCAGAACGCCGGGCAAGTTCAGCGTGAGACCACCCCCGCTGTTGTAATTCCTGAGCGAGCCAGTATCGCAACGCGTCCATACATCTATTGTATCGCAAAACGCTAATATCCGCTATTGACAACTAATACAATTGAGGGTATAATGGTTGATAATATCAACTATAGATGATTTTATCAACGAGGTAAGCCAATGACCGAAGGAAAACTGACCGCAATTTGCTTTATGGGCACAGAGGAGCAAAAGGCCCTGCTGAAGCGGTGGGCCAGAGAGGAAGACCGCACGGTAAGCGCGACCCTGCGCCGTATCATTGAGCGAGAGGCGCAACGGCGCAAGGCCCAGGGGAAGCGGAAAAGTGAGCAGGCATAAAAAATGCCGGTGGATGGGCCACCGGCAAGCAACATAGCACACTGCTGAAAGGAGATTGCACTATGTTACCCAACATTTTAGCACAAAAATCATCCTCACGCAATGGCCGCCACCTGGCCGAAATTATCGAATGGCGCAACCACACGCGCCGGACAATCGCCACCTTGCGGCATTTTGAGTCACTGCTGGCAAGCTGGCAGACCCACCCACCGACCCCCGAACAGTTCAACCGGGCTGTAGCAATACTGGCCGATGCGGGCCTGCTGGACTGGCTGGACGGCAGTCCGCAAGATTCCATCACGCCGCGCCCGTCAATTGACGACCTGGCCGCCGCGGTTGGGGTGGAAAAATAGAGCTACAGGGGGAAACCGTGATGAAACGCATAACGAACGTGCAAAATTTACTGTGGGCCTCTCTCTTGCTGGCCCTAGCGGGAAGTTTGCGCCACCTGGCGGCAACCTTTGCCAGCATTGACGGCAACGAGCTTTTGGGCTGGTTGCAAGCGGTGGCAATTGACGCCGGACTGTTCGCCCTGGCGTATTCGATTCGCCAGCGTAAAGCGGCAAGACGAAGCACCAAACCGCTGTGGTTTGGCGTCACTCTCTTTTCCGGTATCTCTATTTACGGCAACCTGAGCTATGGCCTGCTGGCAGAAAACGGCACACTGCCCGCCTGGATTGCGGTAAGCCGTCCCTACATCCTGGCCGGAAGTCTGCCGGTGCTGGTGCTGTTCCTGTCAGAACTGTTAAGCGATGACCGCCAGCACGCGGCAGAGATAGCGCAACGTGAGGCCCGGAAAGCGGCAAAGAAAGCCGAAAGCGACTCGAAATTTCCGGCTGACCTGGAAGTGGCGAACGCGGCCCGGTTTGCCAACAAAGAGGCCAAAAAGCAACGTTTGGCGGAGCTTTACCAGCAGTGGCCCGGTGGAACTGTTACCGAATACGCCAAACTGCTGGGTGTTTCCCGCGCAACGGTGCGGAACTATGCCAGCGAATTGGGCCTGGCTATCGGCACGAATGGCAAGGTGAAACAATGAGCCGTGAACCGCTTGGCATTATCGAACATCGCGATATGGTGAACATTCTGGCGGCATTGGCCGCCACGGATGTTGACATCAGAACGCTGTTTGTAGTGGCCGAGGCGGTCGGATTGAGTGAATATCTGGCCGACCGCCTCAAGCGGCCTGTACCGCTTGTGCTGGTGCACGACCGGCGCAAACTGCCGGAGGTGGTGCAGTGAACGCCCTGGCCCATCGGCAAATTGCCGTCGCATTGTCTGTAGTTGTCATCCGGCAGGACGGGCCGCGGTTTGACCTGCTGGCCTGGCCGGTGGTGCGGCTGACTGGCCTTGTTCTGCTGGCCTGGCGGTTGACCGGCTGGCTGACCGGCCTGCGGGCCGAACTGTCCGGATGGCTGGACGACATTGCCGCGGCGGTGCGGTTTACCGCCGCGGTTTGTTCTATCGCACTGAACGCCCTGGCGTTTGGTTTGGGAGTGACACAATGAAGCGATTCTTTTTCCTTGCCGGTTGGCTGACAATGACCGGCCTCATTCTGCTGAACAGCGACGCGCCGGCCTTGCGCGCCCTGGCCTACACCCTGGCCGGGACATTCACCCTGGCCGCGGTGGGGATGGTGCTCATTGCCCTGCTGTACGCGGTCGAGCGGTTGCGAATACTGCGGGCCGAACGGATAGCACGCGAGAACCAGGCCCACGTTACGATTGTGACCGACAACGGGGAAACGTGGGTGAGGGACACCGACCGGCGGGCCACCTGGCGAAACCTGACCGGGACGCCTGCACTGCGCGTCAACGGTAAAGACGCGCCAATATCCGACCTGGAGCTTGAATTGTACCGCCTGCGCCTGCTGGCCCAGGCCAGCAGAACCGCCGGGCGTCTGGCCGAGGTTGCACAGCCGGTGCTACAGCCTGCGCCGGTTGACCTGCTGGCCGCCCTGGACAGCGTCCAGCGGGGCTTGATTGTCGGGCCGAGCGATGCGGGCAAAACCACGTTGCTACAGTGGATTATCAGCCGCCGGTTGTCCAATTCGCGGGTGGTGGTGATTGACCCGCACGCCTGGCCGGGTAAGTGGCCCGGCGGTTGCACGGTTATCGGGACAGGACGTAATTACAGCGAGATTGACCGGGCCTTAACCGGCCTGGTGCAGTTGATGACCAAACGCTATGACGAGATAGGCCGGGGGCTGGTGGCGGAAATGGCCCACCGGCGCATTACGGTGGTGATTGACGAGTGGCGGGCGATTGTCCAGAACGTGAAGACGGCCAGCGATTGCATAAAAACCCTGCTGACCGAAAGCCGCAAGGCCGCCTTTACCGTGTTTGTGGCGAGCCACAGCGAGCGGGTGCGCGCGCTGGGTATCGAGGGTGAGGGCGACTTAAAAGACGGCTTTGCCGTGGTGCGCCTGGCGGTGGTCAACGGCGAACGCACGGCCACCCTGGACACCGGCGATGGGGCGCAACCGGCCCGCTTGCCCGGCCCGTTTCCGGCTGTGCCGGGGCGCATTGTGGAGCAGGCCAAGAGCGGTGCACAGGACACCAGGCCAGAGTCGGAAGCACTGGACTTGACGCCAGAGCCGGACGAGCAAGAGGCCAAAATCTTGGAACTGGCTGAGGCCGGGGCGAGTCTCAACGAGATTGCCCGGCAGGTGTTCGGCAGTGCGGGCGGTAAACAATCCGCCCGGATTAAGGCAGTTTTGTCGAGATACGCATAGCGTGTACCGTGTACCGGGCGCATTTTGAGCGGTACACGGTACACGTACACGGTACATAGAGGGGGAAACTTAAAACGAACGTTTGAAAATTACCCAGGGGGTGCAAGATGGAACAGGAAAACAGCAACCAGATTGACGGTATAACCTTCACCGTGTTAGAGCGGGCGGTATTGTATGCCCGTGTCAGCCGGGACGACAAACTTAACGCCACATCGAGCCTGGCCGGTCAGCTTGAGATGGGCCGGGAGTATGCCCGGCAGAAGGGCTACAGTGTGGTGGCGGAATTGGCGGAAGACCAGCGGGGCGCAAGCGGGGCAGAGATTGACCTGCCCCAGCTAAACCAGGTGCGGGAGATGGCCCGTAACGGTGAGTTTGACGTGCTGATTGTGCGGGAAATTGACCGGCTGAGCCGCAACCTGGCTAAGCAGTTGATTGTCGAGGAAGAACTGAGGCAGTACAACGTCCGGGTTGAGTATGTGTTGGGGGACTATGACGACACGCCGGAAGGTCGGCTGAATAAACACATCCGGGCCACCATTGCCGAGTATGAGCGGGAAAAAATCCGGGAGCGAACAACTCGCGGCCTGCGAAAGAAAATAAAAAACGGCAGTGTAGTTATCGCCAATCCGCCTTTTGGGTACAGGATTGTGAGGGGGGAAAACCACAATACCCTGGAAATTGTCGAAAGTGAGGCTGAGGTAGTGCGTTTGATTTTCGAGCTGTACCTGGAAGGATTATCTATCTGGCATATCAAGAAGCGTTTGACCGAGATGGGGATACCACGCCCCACAGTGTGCAGAAAGTTTTCCGGCGGAATACGGATGCCGGTCACGGACTGGAACAGGGCCACGGTTCACAAAATCTTGACGAATGAGACTTACGCGGGTGTCTGGTATTACTCCAGGTCTACACAGAAGGTATACCGCAAACCGGACGGTACAAAGGGGTACAAGCGAATAAGAAAACCCCGGTCGGAGTGGATAGCCGTTGAAGTACCGGCAATCATTTCGCGGGATGTTTTTGAGGCGGCACAGAAACGGCTGAATGAGAACAAGCGGCTTGCTGGTGCGCCTGGAAAAAGGGATGCCTTGTTGCGCCGTCGGGCGGTTTGTGGAGAATGTGGCTACAAGATGGTGGTCGAATACCGGGGGAAAAATCGTTCTTGTGTTTATTATAGCTGTCCGGCCAGAACAGTGGTGCGTCCGTGCAGTCAGAAATTTTTCCGGCAGGAGGTGGTAGATTCGGCGGTTTGGGACTGGATTGAGGGTATTTTGCAGGATGAGGCCCTGCTGGAGAAGGCCCTGCAATCGAGTGCGGCCCAGCGAGAGCGGGAGCGAGAGCCATTAAAACGGCAGTACGAAGCGGCCCGTCAGCAGATAGAGAAATTGAGCCGGGAGCTTGAGAACAGCCTTGAGGTGCTGAAAACCTTGCGCCCTGGCGGGCGGGCTTACACCGCCCTGCTGGAAGATGTCAACCGGATAGAGGACGCCATAAACAGGTTAGAGGCCCAGTCCGCAAAGCTGGAGGCCCAGCTTGGCCAACAGCTTGACGCCGGGCAAGTGGAGCGGATTAAAGAGATTGCCCGGCAGGTGGCCCAGGGGTTGGAGCGAGCACGGGAAGATTTTACCCTGCGCCGGGCGGTGATAGAGGCCCTGGATGTGGAAGTAAGGCTGATTCGGGAAAACGGCGAGGCAGTGGCTTATGTGACATCCTATATCGGAGGAGATACCGCACCGGAATTGTCTATCACAGGTCTGCCAGATAATTGTCACCGCTTCCGTATTTTGCTTGACGAATCCCGCCAAACTGTGTAATATGCGCTCGCTTTGCCCCGCGTTGGCGGCAGTGCTCAACAAACAATAAAAAGGAGAGTTTAGTATGAACAGGGTAATCACAAAATGGAATCCGGCTCTGGCCGTCCTGTTTGCCCTGGTTGCGGTCGCAGTGACGGCTTGCGCCGGCCCCTCAACCCCCACCCGGCTGGTTTACGGCCTTACCCTGGC
>RFJV01000567.1 GCA_003694775.1 Chloroflexota bacterium
ACTGTACCCGCCGCCACCACCGGCCCGATAGTTGTTGATAGCTAATACAAATGTCTGGTCTGGTGTGACCGGCTGGCCTTTGTAGGTCAGCTCGACCACCCGTTCCCCGACGGGTTTGGAAATATCCAGCTTGTACTCGATACCGGTGTACATATCCCAGTTGTAATCCCGCACATCTTCGGCAACCAGCCCTTCGGGTACGTTGGCCGGTGGATTGGCCGGGTCGTACTGAATCCAGTACTTGGCGTCGTGTTCCAGGGCCCGTTTCAGAATATCACCGGTCACTTCTATTACGTACAGCGTGTTGTCGTACTGGTAAACTCCGTACACATCGGACATCTTGATGGGACCGGCTTTGAACTGCCCGGTGTTGTTGAAGATGGCCGCCAGCGAAATGTCGGCAGGGTAGCCGGCTTCACGGGCCATTTCTAACTGCACTGTATTGATAAAGTCCGCCAGCGGACCATCACGCCACCGGGCTTCGTATCCGCCGGGGAAATCTCCCGTCGCCGTGCCGATGGTGGAGTTCACATAGGCCAGTGCTGTTTCCTGGTACGGTTTTGCCAGGTCAAGAATGTCCTGGTCTGGGGTGAGTTCTTTGGCGCTCAGGAATTCACTGGATTTTTCAACAACTTTACCGGAGGCATCAACCTTCAGCGTGACTTTAGATACCCCGCGCCCCCATTTATAGGGTTCGGCAATCAGAACACCATTAATCATCGCCTGCGGAATGGTGGCATGGGCATGCCCGGCCAGAATTACATCGATTTCTGGGACGGCTTCGGCCAGTTTGATGATAAAGTTCTGGTCCGGCACGTCGGCATACCCTTTATCTACCCAGGTAGTATAATCGGTCATCCAGGCCCCTTCAGCCCGGCTGTCTGCCGGCGCTACGTGGGTCCCGCTGTGGGCCAGGGCAATGATAACCGATGCCCCTTCGGCTTTCATCTTGGGGATGTAGGTTTTGGCGGTTTCTACTGCATCGTCAAAGCGAAGTCCGGCAATATTTTCTGGCTTTTCCCAAACCGGAATTCCGACAGTAGTTAGCCCCAGAATACCGACTTTGACCCCTTTGACCTCTTTGATAATGTAAGGCGTGTAATGTTCACTGCCATCCTCATTGCGGATGTTGGCCGATAATACCGGGAATTGGGCCTCCCTGATGAACTTGTCTAGAACTTCCTGGCCGTAGTTGAATTCATGATTTCCGATGGTCATCGCGTCGTAGCCCATCGCATTCATCACTACGGCCATTGGATTGGCTTCGTCTGTTTTGATGGTGTTGTAGTAGTAAATGAGCGGTGACCCCTGAAGGGTATCGCCATTGTCCAGCAGAAGCAGGTCCGGGTCTGCGCTTCGTTCTTGCTTGACAATGGTCGAAACCATTGCCAGACCCTGGTCATACGGCTTGTTACCAAAGAAATCCCAATTATAGATGTGCCCATGCACGTCGGAGGTTTCCAGGATGGTGATGGTGGTTGGCCCTTGGGCCAGAGCCGGAGAGACCCCCATCAATGTGGTGAGCAGACAGAGGGTCAACAAAAGGTTGAACCCAAGCCTGATTTTAGATTTCATCATGTTGCTTCTCCTTTGAAGATAACAATATATTTTGAGGGGACCAATTAGGCTGGAAATGCTCCAACCGGAAGAGAGGTAACTTTCATTGTAAAACCGACAGGCTGAGTTTTGTAGTGACAAATGTCACTCCAGAAAGGTGACAAATATCCTTTTGTTATCTGGCTTCAGCAGTAGCCCAAAACCGGGTTGTCCACGAATGGGGACACGAATATACGACCTGCCCCCGTCAGGAGGATGGACTGCCTCCGGCCATTCGCGTATTCGTGAAAAACTCGTGGTTGGCTGAGCAGTTACAATCCCTGTATCGACCTGGACCATTCAAAATTTTGAAAATTTGGCAATCGGCAGGGAAAACAGTATCATGCCCTGATGAACTGCACCCACCGGCAGTACGCCGGTACAGGAAG
>RFJV01000568.1 GCA_003694775.1 Chloroflexota bacterium
CACCCCACCCCCACCCGCCGTTAAGGCGGGTGGGGGTGGGGTGAGGGGTATTGACGGCCGGAGGGCTGAACTGTTACCCCCTTTTTTATCTGGCGATGAGCAGGGGCAGGTAGACCCGCTCAGCATCCACCAGGGTTGTCACCGTAACCGGGTTGCTGGACGGGCCAACCTGCCCCATCGCGTCGTAGGCAGATACGGTTATCTGCCACTGTCCGGCGGTCGGCAGGACCAGCCGGGCGGCATTCCGGGCATCTACCCGTACCGTGTGCACCATCCCCCCACCGACCGGCTGATAGTTTAGCTGGTAGCCCCACAAATCTGTTTCGGCATTTTCTGTCCAGTAGAGAGAGACCGTTGGCCCGCTGACTCCGTCGCTGGTCAGTGTGCCTGCCGCGGCCGGCAGGGCATAGGCGGTGTCTGCCTGGGCCAGGATGAAGCCGCCATCGGTATTGGGTTGGGTGGAGCAGGGCGACCCGCCGCCGAACAGCACCGCCAGGATACCGGTGTCCGCCAGGTCGCGCGGGTGGCTGAAGGCATAGGCCGGACGGTTATCCCGGTAATGCTGGCAGGTGTTATCCAGGCCCATATTTCCGGCGGGAACCTGCCACAGTACCAGCCGCTTTCCGCTGGCCTCAGACAGGGCATTGGCCCACAGCAGTGCCCGCGCCGGCCGGGGCAGGGTCCGGTTGGTGGTGTCCCACCAGGGACGGGGTGGGTTGCATTCGGAAGGATGGTCACAGCCGGAGTCCCGGTCGCTCCACTCGACAAAATACAGGTCGGCTTCTGCCCCGCCCATAGCACCGATAAAGGCGGCCGTAGATTGAGCCGACCGGATGACTTCCTCCGGCGGAACGCTGTTGGGGTCGGCATTGGTGGCCCACATACTGGCATGCGGAGCCACCAGGGCGTTGGGGGCTGTCTGGTGGATGACATCCACTATCCGCCGGCCAAAGCCGCGCAGGTCGTTGGGATAGCCGCTGATATTCAGGGCCACCGGATAGTTGGCCGGACTGTCGGGCTGGGGAACATTGCGGCTGTAATTGGTTTGCTGAAAATAGCCGTAAAAATCCGGCTCCAGGTGGAAGATGACCGGCTTGCTCCCCCGTGCCTGCCGGGCCGCTTCGGTGATGGCGGCCAGATAGGTGGCGACCGCGCTGCTGTTCTGCAGTTTTTGCGCGTAGCAATCCGCATTTTCACCGCAGGTGGGCGGCAGGCCCAGCATGAGGTACACCGAAATTACCGGGATATAGCCGGCAGTCCAGGCTTGCTGAACGTAGCGGCCCACAAAGTTGCCGCCCCAGCCATCGGTATACCAATGGTAGGTGATGTACTGGTAGGCGTACTGCCACGGTACACTGCTGGTGGTCTGCCAGTCTATCTGGTTGGTGCCCCAGGCCGGCCCTTCGGGCAGACTGGCCGGCCGCGTGCCGCCCGGCGACGCCAGCACAACCAGGGCCCCGGCATGGGCGGCGCGGGTGTGTCCGGCCCGGTCGCGGGCGGTCAGGGTCAGCATGACCTCGCCGGGGGGTGTGCCCGGTTTTGCCGTGACTACGGCCCCAAAGAGACCGTCGCCGGCCGCGCCGTCGTTGTGACGGCCATCATCGTAAAGCGGAATATCGCTTTGCCCCAGCCCGGAACCATCTACCGTCACCGCGGCAATATCTCCCGCTCCCTGCGGGTCGCTGACCTGGGCGGTCACCACCGCCCCGCTCCAGCCGTCTGCTTTGATGGCACTGCGCCGCAAGGTAACTGTGCCGAACACCGGACTATCGGGCGGCGCGTCGTCACTGAAGCGGATGTCATCCAGGTAAAATGTTGGCTGGCCGGACCCGCTGGCATCCTGCCAGACCAGGCCGGTGATGAGCCGGTTGGTCAGGCCCAGACTGCTGAGCGGAATCTGTATTTCGGTCCAGGTATTGGCCGGTAGCGGGCCTACGGTAACAGCGGTACTTTCGCTTCCATCGGGCAGGATGGCGTATACGTTCAGTACCTGCCCGCCCCTGGTGCCGCCGTGGGCAAAAAAGTGCAGGCTGGCGAAGCCGTCGGTGGGGAAGCCGCCCGGTACGGCCAGATACAACCCCTGCCAGCCCCGGTTGAAGGTGACGGCAATGCTGGCACTGCCGCTGTAAACGGGGGAAGAGGCACTCAAATCCACCGAGGCCCATGACCAGTCGGACCAGCCGCCGGCCAGCGTGTCGTCATAAACAACGGTGGTGAGGGCAAAGGTGGGGGAAATCAGCCCCAGCAGAAACAGCAGGCTGACTGCAGTCAGGCTGTAGACCAATGTCAATCGTGGACGAGACATGCTGTTTTTCTACCGTTCCAGTTTGACTTCGCGTAGTGCTTCCAGGTGGTCGTGCAGACGCTGAACCTCTTCATCCACGTCTTCGGCCAGCCGGCTGTAGTCGGCGACCTGGCTGGTTGACTGTCCGGTCAGAAGTTGGGAGTAGATGGCCCCCAGCATCGAAAGCGCGCTTTCAATCTGCATCTCGGCCCGCGCCATCGTGTGCTGGAGGTCTTCCAGAGCAGTTAGCTGTTTCTGCCGGCTGGCCAGCGTTCGCTCCAGTTGGGCCTTCAGGCCGGGGTCGGTTTCGCGGGCCAGGCGGGTTTGCAGGTCGGCGATAGCGCGGGGTGTGTCGCGCAGGTCGCGGCGGATGATGTCGTCCTGCTGGAGTTCCTGCAGACGCTCGACCAGCCGGGTGACGGCTTCGGTCCAGGTTTCTACCTGCCGGATGAGGGCCTCCCGGCGGGGCTGTTCGCCGGCGGGTCCGCTCTTCAGCACCCGTTCAATCTGGTGGCGGTAGGCCCTGGCCTGCGAAAGGTACTGCTCCAGCTTTTCATCATCAACCGGCAGACCCGGCGGCGGAAACAGCAGTCGGCCCAGGCGGTAGGCCAGCCAGCCGCCCCAAACCAGCCCCACGCCCCACAGGGCCAGCAGAACCACCGGCGACCGCAGGTAGCGGAGCAGAACCGCCAGCACGACCAGCGTAGCCAGATACCAGCCCAGATTTTGCAGAAAACGCCGCCACTGTGGGAACATAATTGCCGCCTTTGTTTACGCTTCTCTGCGCCCGTTGACCCGCCCGTTGGCAGAAGCCGCGGCCGCCTGCCGGACGGTTTCCTCCGGGCCGGTCAGCGGCAGAACCACCGCCACCTCGTCGCAGGCGTGGAACTTGGGGCAGAAGACGCAGTCTTTCTGCACCTTGCGCGGCAGGTCTTCAATGCGGGTCAGGTGGAAGCCCAGCTTGAGAAAGAAGCCGGGTTTGCGGGTCAGGGCAAAAACGCGGGGCAGGCCCAACTGGCGCGCCTCGGCCACCAACTGCTCTACGATTTGCCGGCCGATGCCGCGGCCCTGAAATTCCGGGGCAATCACCAGGGAGCGGATTTCGGCCAGGTCTTCCCACAGCACCAGCAGGGACCCCATCGCCACAATCCTGCCGTCTGCCTCGGCGACCACCCACTCGCGGATGGTCTGGTACACATCCGCGGCAGTGCGGGGCAGAATTTCGGCCTGCCGGGCGTACTCATCCAGAATGGGGAGCATGTCCGGCACATCGGACAGGCGGGCCTTGCGGACCACTGCAGTTGGGGTGTTGGTATTCATGGCGCTATTTTCCGGGTTGGGTGCTGGCCCTGTCAGCCGGACAGGGCGTCCAGGGTGCGGGTCAGCCGGTCAATCAGAATGTCGATTTCATCACGGCTCATCACCAGCGGCGGCAGAAGACGGACCACCTTTTCTCCGGCGATGAGGATAATCAGGCCGTGCTTGCGGGCCTCGGCCACCACCTCCAGGGCGGGCAGGGTGGAAACCAGCCCCCACATAAAGCCTTTGCCCCGGACACCGGTAATCAGGGGCGACTGTTCGGCCAGGGCGTGGAGCTTCTGGGCCAGGTAATCGCCGCGGGCGCGCAGGTCGGCCAGGAATTCGGGGCGGTTAATCTGGTTGAACACGGCCCGGGCCACAGTGCAGACCAGCGGTCCCGCGCCAAAGGTGCTGGCGTGGTCGCCGGGGGTGATGGCGTCGGCAACGTGCTGGGTCAGCAGAATGGCCCCCATCGGCAGGCCGCCGGCCAGCGGTTTGGCCAGGGTCATGATATCGGGGGTTACACCGTAGCCCTGGTGTGCCCACAGGGTGCCGGTTCGGCCCAGGCCGCACTGCACCTCGTCAAAGATTAACAGCGCGCCGGCCTCGTCGCAAATGGCCCGCAGACCGGCCAGGAATTCGGGTGTGGCCGGGGTAACGCCGCCTTCGCCCTGCACCGGCTCCACAATGACGGCGCAGGTACGGCGGGTGATGGTCTGGCGGGCGCTTTCCAGGTTGTTGAATTCGGCAAAGGACACATCGCCGATGAGCGGTTCAAAGGGGCGGCGGTATTTTTCGGTGGCGGTTACGGCCAGGGCGCCCATTGTGCGTCCGTGGAAGGAGCCGGTAAAGGCCACAATGTGGGTTTTGTCGCTGTGACCGTTGACCCTGGCCCACTTGCGGGCAAACTTGAGCGCGCCCTCGTTGGCCTCGGCGCCGGAATTGGCAAAGAAAACCCGGTCGGCAAAGGAGGCCTGGCACAGGTCGCGGGCCAGCAGGGCCTGCGGCGCGGTGTGGTACAGGTTCGACACGTGAATCAGCCCGTCCGCGGCCTGCGAAATGGCTTCCACAATGGCCGGATGATTGTACCCCAGCGCGTTGACGGCTATCCCACTGCACGCGTCCAGGTATTTCCGGCCCTCGGTATCGTACAGCCAGACCCCCTCCCCGCGCTCCAGCACAAAATCGGGCCGGACGTAGGTCTGCAAAACGTACTGCTTTTCCAGTTGAATAATGTCCTGTGCGTTCATAAGCAATTCTCAATTCTCAATTATCAATGAGCCAATTTTCAATTGAATCATTGACCCCATTGGCTCATTGGCTTATTGGTTCATTGAATCATTGGCTCCATTGGCTTATTGGCTCATTGGCTCATTGAATCATTGACCCCATTGACCCCATTGGCTCATTGGCTCATTGGCTCATTGAATCATTGGCTCCATTGACCCCATTGGCTCATTGGCTCATTGAAGATTGAATCATTGAACAATCACCGTTCCGGTTCCTTCTTTCAGGCCGGCCAGGTTGGTAATTTTGACTGCGGCCACCCCGCCCTGCACCGCGCTGACCGCGGAGCGCACTTTGGGAATCATCCCGCTGGTAATGACCCCATCGGCGATGAGCTGTTCCACTTCGGTAATGGTCAGCCGGGGCAGGAGCTGGTCATCCTTCAGCACCCCCGGCACGTTGGAGACAAACACCAGCGTGTCGGCCTGGAGGGCAATGGCCAGAGCCTGGGCCACGTGGTCGGCATTGACGTTGAAAATAGTACCGTCCGGCCCGTAGCACACCGGCGACACCACCGGCGTAACGCCGGCGTCCAGCAGATGGCGGAAGACCTCCGTCCGCACCTCCACAATCCGGCCCACCTGTCCCAGGTCGCCGGAGGGGTGCTGGAGCTTCTCCGCCTTGATGGATGCCCGGTCTACGCCGGACATGCCGAAGGCATCCACCCCTGCCGCGCCGAGCGAGGCCGCCAGCCGCTTGTTGATGCGTCCGGCCAGCACCATCTTGACGATGGACAGCGATGCCGGGTCGGTGACGCGCAGACCGTCGATGTACTGCGGTTCTACGCCCAACCGCTCCTGCAGTTCCCGGATTTCCTTCCCGCCGCCGTGCACCAGGATAACCGCTTCTCCCAGCGCGGCAATCGCCTGCCCCATCCCGCCGACAAACTGCGGGTCGTCCAGTTCGTTACCCCCAATTTTGATGACCTGCATTCTGCGGTAGTCCCAATTCAAAATTCAGAATTCAAAATTCAAAACTATACCAGCCCTGCGGTTTCGTCAAGGCCGAACATCACGTTGAAATTCTGCACTGCCTGACCGGCCGCGCCCTTGCCCAGGTTGTCAATAGAAGCGCACAGGATGAACTGCCGGGCATTCACTGCCGTCACCGACAGAGCGCAGAGGTTGGTGTTTTGGGTGTGGGCCATCGCTGCCAGGTGGTCCGGCGGCAGAAGCCAGACCAGCGGCTCGCCGGTGTAGGTTTCTGCGTACAGTTGGTAGACCGCCTCCGCGGGCCGGGCGGCGCGGAGGGTGACGTAGATGGTCGAGAGCATTCCCCGGCTGATGGGGGTCAGGTGGGGGGAGAAAATCAGCCGTTCGCCCGACCCGCCCAGCCGGTTGATGGTCTGGGCCATCTCGGCGACGTGGCGGTGGCTTTGCCCAATGCTGTACGGCGACAGGTTTTCGTTCACTTCCACAAAATGGGTTTTCAGGCTGGGTTTGCGTCCCGCCCCGCTGACACCGCTTTTGCTGTCGGCGATGATGGGCGCGTCCGGGTCCAGCAGGTCGGCCTTGAGCAGGGGGTAGAGGGCCAAAAGCACGCTGGTGGGATAACAGCCCGGATTAGCCACCAGGCTGGCACGGCGGATGTCGGCCCGGAAAATCTCGGTCAGCCCGTAAACGGCTTCGTCCAGCAGTTCCGGGGCCTGGTGGGGGGTGCTGTACCACTGCTCGTAGACTGCCGCGTTTGCCAGGCGGAAATCGGCAGACAGGTCGACCACCCGTACTCCGGCCTGCCGCGCCTGCCGGACTGCGTCCATACTGGCCCCGTGCGGCAAACAGCAGAAAACCACATCGACCTGCTCCAGCGCCGCGTCTGCCGCGGCGGTCAGGGGAATGTCCAGCGGCACGGGGTAGAGACTGCTCAGCGACTGCCCCGCCGCGCTCTCCGACGTGGCAAACACCAGCTCCACCGAGGGATGCCGGGTGAGAATCTTGATGGTTTCAAAACCGGTGTATCCACTTGCTCCAAAAACGCCAGCTTTTATCATTGCTACCCTGCCACCCTGCCAATTGTGAATGGTGAATGGTGAATGAGTCTTGCCGGGTTGCTACCCTGCCCCCTTCTGCCTTGTCCCCTGCTATGTTGCTACCTTGTCTCCTGCTACCCTGCTACCCTGCTACCCTGCTACTTTGCTACCTGACTGCCTTGCTAACAAAAAACCGGCTCCGGGTTGTCTGGAGCCGGCAACTGCGCCGATAGAAATACGCCCGCGCCCGCTATCCAGACCAGAAATGTGGACCGGGACGGAGGCGATAAATCACAGCTAACATCGGGCGGGTCATCATCTGCGGTAAGTCCTTCTGCAGGCGAGTTTAGCACAGGTGAGGGTGGGTGTCAAATGGCTTCCGGAAGCAGTACACGCCGGTAGGCGTCGATGGTCATAGCGGCGATGCGTGCCCAGGAATACTGCTGGGCCACTATCTGCCGGGCGTGGCGGGCGTACTGCTGAACCCGGTCGGGATGGTTAAGAGCCTGCAGGACTCCCCAGGCGGTTGATTCAACATTATCCGGGTAGATTTTGAGGCCGGTTTGCTCGTGCGCTACCACCTCGCTGAAGCCGCCCACATTGCTGACCACCAGCGGACAGCCCAGGGCCATTGCTTCCAGGGCCACAATGCCAAACGGCTCGTACAGGCTGGGGAAGACCGCGCAGTTGGCAACCCTGAACAGCCGGTTGCGCTCCTCATCGGAGATGTAGCCGATGAAGTTCAGCCGGTCGTTCAGTCCCAGCTCGCGGGCGCGGGCAGTGAGCCGGTCGTATTCCGGGCCAAGACCGGCAATGACAATCCGGGTGTGCGGCTGGTCGGCCAGAATAGCCGGGGCGGCTTCGACCAGCAGGTGCACGCCCTTTTCGTACACCAGGCGAGAAATGGAAAAGACCAGCGCCTCATCCGGCGCGGCGTACTGCCGCCGGAACTCCATCAGTTCATCCGGAAGCCAGCCGTTCTGCAACCGGCGGATGTCCACGCCGTTGGGGATGACGGTAATCCGGTCGGCGGGCAGGCCAAAGAAGTACTGCACCTCCTGGGCCATAAACTGACTGCAAACAATCACCTGCTGGGCCTGCCGGGTCAGGGTTTGCTCGGCCTGGTCGATGGCCTTCTGCAGGTCGCCGGTCAGAAAGCCGCGGTTGCGGCCTCGCTCCGTGGCGTGGATGGTCACCACCAGGGGAATGTTCCAGGCCTGCTGGAGGGCCTGGGCGGCAAAACCGGTCAGCCAGTCGTGGGTGTGGAGCAGGTGGAAAGGGCCGAACCGGTTTGCCTGCTCGCGCAGGTAGGTATCCAGGGTCTGGTTGACCTGCCGGGCCTGGGCGTAGATGTTTTCTATATCGTTCAGGGCCTGGGCATACACCCGGTGCACGGTGACACAGTTTTCACTGGTGACCGAGGCCTGGTCGGGCCGGTCGACGGGCGTAATGACGTGCACTTCCGCCTTCTGCGCGGCCAGCGCGGGGGCCAAATCGGCCACGTGACGGCCCATTCCACCGGCAATCCGGGGTGGGAATTCCCAGGTTAGCATTGCTATTCGCATCGTCAAACTTTCTCCCGCAAGGACACAGCGGCGCTGTGCCCTTCAGCAGGGGCCTTACAATTTATTGATAAACCAATAGTTTACCCGGATATTGGCCGCTGTCAATTTGATAAATCCAGATGGGAGCGGTTTCGCGGTAGCCGCGGGGGTCAAAACGGATGGGGCCGGTCAGGCCGGTGATTTGCACCGCGGGGAGAGCCGCGGCCACTGCGGCCCGGCTGGGCGGGGTAGACGGGCCAACCGCGGCGGCGATGGCTGAAAGCAGAACACGGGTGGCGTCGTAGGCCAGGACGGCGCGGGGGCCGGGCGGAAATCCGGCCAGGGCCTGGTAGGCCTGGGCAAAGTCGCCGGCCTCTATGTCTGCCGGGGCCGGGCCGGGCGAGACATACCGCAGGCCGTTGGCCGCTTCTCTGGCGACCTGTACCAACTGGGGACTGCCGGCTTCGGCGGCGGCAAAACGGGGCAGGCCGTTCAGACCGGCGTTCTGGAGGTGGCGGAGGGTTTCTCCCGCGGCCACGCCGTCGCCGGTCAGCAGGATGGCTGAAGGCGGGGTAGGCGGCGGGACAAACGCGTCGGGGTGGGGGATGGTCAGCACGGCTTCCGGTGGAATACCGGCCAGCAGGGTCTGGAGGCGGGCGGAAAGTTCATCGCTGGTGGCGGTGATGCAGACCGCGGTTTGGCCGTGGAGCGCGTCCGCGGGAACAGGCCAGGGGATGACCGCGGGCAGTCCGGCCCGGCGGTATTCCGGCAGGGCAGACAGGGTGGCGGCAGGGGTAAAATGCCCCACCACGCCGACCACGTCCGGGTCGGTGATGAGGGCGCGGGCCTGGACTGCGGCCTCGGCGGGGTCGTCAAAATCATTCAGGGCGACCAGCTCCAGCCGGTAGCCGTGGATGCCGCCCTGCCGGTTCTGCTCCTGCAGGGCCAGCTTTACGGCAAACAGGGCCTCGTAACCCAGCGGACGGTGCAGGCCCTCAAAGGGGGCCACCAGGCCGATTTTTAGCGTGGGCGGCGCGCTCCGGCAGGCGGTCAGCAGGATAAAGGGGAGAAGCAGAAACCAGCGCAGGGAAAAACAGCCTTGCCTCATCTTCGGGATGCGCCGCGGGCCGCGGCTTTCTGGGCCATCACTTGCCGGATGGTGGGCAGGAGTTCGGTGTTGAGGTTGTCTTTGGGCACAAAGGCGTCGGCGCCGGCAGTCAGCGCGGCCTGGCGGTAGGCGGCGGTGTCCAGCAGGGTCAGGGCGATAACCCCAATTTTGGGCCAGGCCGCCCGCAAACGCAGAATAGTTTCCATACCCGATACTTTGGGCATTGCCAGGTCGGTTAAGACGATGTCCGGTTTGAGCTGGTGCACCAGTCCGATGGCTTCTTCGCCGCTTTCCACGGCGCCAACTACTTTGATACCTTCTTCGGACTGGAGAAACCGCTGGACTATGCCCAGAAAAGTGGGGTTGTCGTCAATTAAAAGAACAGAAATCGGTTTGGACAACGGACTACTCCATATCTTTTAAAGGATGAGAGCAGAGGGCGGAAGGCGGAATGAGGGATGGGGGATAGGGGGATAGTGCGATAGGGCGATAGTACGATAGGGCGATAGTGCGATAGTGCGATAGTGCGATAGTGCGATAGGGCGATAGGGCGATAGGGCGATAGGGCGGCAGGACTTGTTTTCCCATCCCCATTCTCCAACCTCTAATCTCCAATCTCCAATTATAGATATTACCGGCAGAGTGACAAGTTGGCCGGGTTAAGGGAGGTTGGGGGTATCCGGCAGGCGGCGGGGGAGGCAGGCGCAGATGCGGACGCCGCGGCCCGGTTGGGCGTCGATAGTCAGGGTGCCGCCCAGCAGAACGGCTCGCTCTTCCATGCCGGACAGGCCGCTGGAGGGGCCTTCGCTCTGGGCCGCGGCCAGGTCGAACCCGACGCCGTGGTCGGTGACGGTAACCTGCAGGGTGTCTGGCCCGGCCTGGATGTCTACCGACACCTGCCCGACCTGCGCGTAGCGAGCGACGTTGGTCAGGGCTTCCTGGACAATGCGGAAGGCGGCGGTTTCTACCGCGGCGGGGAACCTTTCATTTTCAATGCCCTGATGGTGCAGGTCAACCTGGATGCCGGTCTGGCTGGTGTAGCGTTCAAACTGCCACTGGAGCGCGGGCAAGAGGCCCAGGTCGTCCAGCATTGCCGGGCGCAGTTCCAGGGCCAGCTCCCGCACCTGGCTAATCAGCTCGTTGACCAGGGCCTGCGGTTCAGACAGGCTGGCGCGAATTTCCGAGTCCGGCAGGCGGGTGCTCATTTCCAGGGTCAGCTTCAGGCCGGTGAGAAGCTGGCCCACCTCGTCGTGCAGTTCGCGGGCAATGTGCCGGCGTTCAGCTTCCTGCACCTGCACCAGGCGATGGGACAGGGCCTGCAGGCGCTGTTGGCTGGCCCGAACTTCTGCCAGCAGGCGCTGTTGGTCTTCAAACAGGCGGACATTTGCCAGAGCCACACTCAACTGGCTGGCGATAATTTGCAGGGTGCGGACTTCGGAAGGGGTAAAGTGGTCTACGCGGGTGTGCTGGACATCCAGTACGCCCAGCAGGGTATCGCCCAGAAACAGCGGTAGAGCCGCTTCGGAGCGGGTGGCCGGAAGCAGGGGGTTAGGCAGGTGGTCGGCACTTTGCGTCACGTCGTTGACCACTACCGGCTGGCGGGTGCGGGCGGCCCGGGCTACCAGACTGCGGACGGCGTTGATGGGGATGGCGTGCTTTTTGGCCTTCAGGGCGACCCCCGCCGCGCCGGTTCCTTCCTGCACCACCAGCAGGAGGTCTCCGCCGGGAGTTTTCTCATCGGATACCATATAGACGTGGGCATGGTAGTAGCCAAACGTATCCTTGAGACGGTTCACCGTTTGGGCCAGCAGGGCGTTCCGGTCCAGGACGGTGGTCAACTGCAATCCTACCTGGTGGGCCAGATTTTCCCGCCGTTCCATTGCCTTGCGTTCGGTAATATCGCGGATAATTGCCAGAATGTGGTCCGGGTCAATCAGACGGGCGCTGATTTCTACGGCGCGGGTATCGCCGGTTTTGGTCAGCAAATTTCGCTCTTTGAGAACGGTTTTGCCGGCAATCAAATCCTGGTAGGCCGGCGGGTTGGTTTTCAGTTCGGGGGGGGGGATGAGGTCGCGCCAGTTGCGGCCAATCAGTTCCCGGTGGCTGTAGCCGACCAGTTCGGTGGCCTTTGAATTGACATTTATGATTTCGCCGTTGGGGCGGAGGATAACGATGCCGTCGGAGGCGTATTCCATTAACTGGCGGTAGTGGCTTTCGCTTTCGCGCAGGGCTTCTTCAACCGTTTTCCGGGCCGTGATGTCCGTAATCAGCCCATCGTAAGAGATGACCCGTCCATCCTGGCTCCGGCGCAGGACAGTGGTGTTTCTCACCCAGCGGATTGAACCGTCTTTATGGATGATGCGGTGTTCCAGAGGAGGGGCGTTTTCATCGGTTAGCAAACGGGTCAGATGCTGGAGGACCAGCGGCCGGTCTTCGGGATGAATCATCTCGTACCACAGGTTGGGGTTGAAGGTATATTCTTCGGGGGTGTAGCCGGTCACGGCCACACAGTTGGGGCTGTGGTTGGTTCTGGCGACCCGGCCTTCTTCGATGTAAACGGTATAGATGTAGTCCGTTACGGAGCTGAGCAGGCGGCGGTAGCGCTGTTCGCTGGCCCGGAGGGCGTTTTCAATGTGGCGGCGTTCGGCAATTTCGGACTGGAGAGATTCATTGGCCCTGGCCAGTTCCTGGGTGCGGTTCAGCACGCGCAGTTCCAGCTCATCATGGGCCTTGCGGAGCAGGTCGTCGGCCTGTTTCTGGTGGGTGATGTCCCGGCTGAGGCACAGGAGGCCGATGATATCGCCCTGCGGGTTCTTCAGGGGGACCTTGCTGGTGAGATGCCATCTCTGGTTGCCTTCGCGGTCGGTGACCAGCTCTTCTTTTTCGGTGATGGGCAGGCCGGAGGTCAGCACCTCGCGGTCGTCTGCCAGGAATTGGTGGGCCAGTCTGGGCGGAAAAAAGTCGAGGACGGTTCGCCCTACTGCCTCGGCCTGGCTTTTGACCCCCAGCGATTTGAGATGGGCCTGATTGTTCAGGATAAACCGGCTGGCAGTATCTTTAATGCAGATGTAGTCGGGGATGCTGTCGATGATGGTCCGGAACAGCCGGC
>RFJV01000569.1 GCA_003694775.1 Chloroflexota bacterium
ACCCCCACCCCGCGGCCCACACCGACTCCCCAGCCGGAAGCAACCGCGGCAGAGGCGGTCAAACCGCTGACCGAAATGGTAGAAATTCCTGCCGGTCCTTTTACCATGGGTCGGGATGATGGCCCTGCCGATGAAGGTCCGGCCCACGAGGTGGATTTACCGGCCTACTACATTGAAATCTTTGAAGTGACCAACGCTCAGTTTGCCGCCTTTGTGGAAGATACCGGCTACGTCACCGACGCCGAAAAGACCGGCAGTTCCGGCTGGCGGGCCTACACCCAGGGGAAGGAAAGCCACCCCGTGGTCAAAGTGAGCTGGAATGATGCCGCGGCCTACTGCGAATGGGCCGGACGGCGTCTGCCCACCGAAGCCGAATGGGAAAAAGCGGCCCGCGGGCCGGAAGGCTTCCTCTATCCCTGGGGCAACGAGTGGGACCCCGCCAGGGCCAACGTCAAGGAGGCCGGCTACCGGGGCACCACCCCGGTCGGCAGTTTTGCCGACGGGGCCAGCCCGTACGGTGTGTTTGATATGGCCGGCAACGTGTGGGAATGGACCGCCGACTGGTACCAGCCGTACCCCGGCAACACCACCCCGGATGAATTCTACGGCGAAAAATTCAAAGTTCTGCGCGGCGGCGGCTGGTTCGATGAAGCCGACCAGGTGCTGGCAACCAACCGCTCCAGCACCTCCCCGGAAGCCGCCAACGACGACATCGGCTTCCGCTGTGCGGGGGACAAATAGCAGGGCAGCAGGGTAGCAAGGTAGCAGGGTAGCAGGTAGCAGAGCAGCAGGGGGGAAGGAGGGTAGTCCCGGCATCCCTATGCCGGGCGAGGTAGCAGGTAGTCGGATAGGCTCTAAGCCGGGGAAAACCCGGCGCAGGAAGGTCAAACCAAATTTATAAGTCTTTCAGGAGGAGCAAAATGGTAAGAAAGCTGGTAAGTGTACTTGTGCTGGTCAGTCTGGTATTGGTGTTGATGCCCGCCGCGGCACTGGCCCAGGGCGGCGACCAGCCGCAGGGGCAGGAATACACCATCCAAAAGGATGACTGGCTGTCGAAGCTGGCAGATAAGTACCTGGGCAATGTGTTTGCCTACGATGCCATTGTGCAGGCCACCAATGAAATGGCCGCCAAAGACAGCCGCTTCCACGTCATCGAAAACCCGGACCTGATTGAGCCGGGTTGGGTCATCTGGATTCCGGCCCCCACTACGGCGCCGGAAAAGGGCTACCTGGCAACCATTGAAGAACGGGGCAAGCTGATTGTCGGGACTTCTGCCGACTACCCGCCGTTCGAATCGGTAGATGAAAACGGCAACTTCGTCGGGTTCGATATGGACCTGATTCGGGAAATCGGCAAGAAGATGGGCCTGGAAGTGGAAATCAAGGATATGGCCTTTGACGTGCTCATCGCCGCGGTGCAGGAAGGCAAAATCGATGCGGCTATCGCCGCCATCCAGTACACCCCGGAGCGGGACGAGGCTGTGGACTTCTCCGTGCCCTACAACTACATTTATGACGCCTTTTTGGTGGCCGCGGACTCGGATATTGTGATTGAAAAGGCCGCCGACATCGCGCCGTACATGGTTGGGGTGCAGAGCGGCACCACCCACGAAGCCTGGGTGCTGAAGAACCTGGTTGAACCGGGCCTGATGTCCGAAGACCAGCTCTTCCGCTACGAGCGGGCCGACCAGGCCGCGCTCGACCTGGAAGCCGGCCGCATTGATGTGCTCTTTATCAATGCCGACCCGGCCCGCGAGCTGGAAAAATCGATGAACACGGTCAAGATTGCCCTGGTGACCCGCGAAACCGTGCAGGGTGGGCAGTCCATCGCCATTCCGGAAGGTGAACTGGGCTTCAAGGCCGCCCTGGATGCCGCCATCACCGAACTCCAGCAAGAAGGCGTCCTGAAGAGCCTGCTGGAAAAATGGGGCATCCCGGTTCCGCCGGAGTTTGAACAACAGCAGTAGCATCCTGACAACTCAAAGGGGGCGTACCCGGTTGGATTACGCCCCCTTTTCTCTTTAACCGAAAGCACAGCCTATGGATTTTTTACAGCAATTCGGATTTCTGGTCTATTATCTGTCGCAGGGGTTGGGGGTCACCCTGGGAGTCACCGCCATTGCCCTGACCACCGGGCTGTTTTTCGGCACCATTCTGGGCCTTATGCGGGTGTACGGTGGGCCGGTGCTGTCCCGTTTTGCCGCCCTGTACAGCCTGGTTATCCGGGGTATTCCGGTAATTGTGGTGCTGTTCATTCTGTTCTTCGTTATTGCCGCCTTTGTCAACCTATCGCCGTTTCTGGCCGGGGCGCTGTCGCTGGGGATTGCCAGCAGTGCCTACCAGTCGGAAATCATCCGGGGGGCAATTATGTCGGTGCCGCCGGGCCAGATGATGGCCGCACGGGCCATCGGCATGAGCCGGCTCAAGGCCATTCTGTACGTTATTCTGCCGCAGGCCTTCCGGCTGGCTATTCCGCCCTGGTCCAATGAAGCGGCCATCGTATTGAAAGACTCGTCGCTGGTGTACGTGCTGGGCGTACCGGAGATACTGCGCCGGGCACAGTATGTCAGCGCCCGCACGCACGAGCCGTTTATTGCCTATGCCGCCGCGGCCCTGCTGTACTTCGCCCTGACCTTTTTGACCAACCGGGTGCTGGACGCGGCAGAGCGCCGGTTCAGATTATTGATGTAATGGAGCAACGCATGTCCAAACTGCCGATTGTCAGAATTGAAAACCTGCACAAAAAATACGGTGATACCGAGGTGCTGAAAGGGATTTCGCTGGAAGTCCAGGAGCAGGAGGTGGTGGTCATCATCGGTCCTAGCGGAACCGGCAAAAGCACCATGCTCCGCTGTATCAACCTGCTGACCATCCCCGACGAGGGGCGCATCTGGCTGGAAGACCAGGAAATTACCGCCCCGCACACGGATGTCAACAAAATCCGGCAGAGAATCGGGATGGTTTTTCAGGACTTCAACCTGTTCAACCACCTGACTGCACTGGGCAACGTCACCATCGGGTTGACCAAGGTGCTGGGGATGAACAAGAAAGAGGCCCACGAAAAAGGGATGTGGGAGCTGGAGCGGGTAGGTCTGGCCGACAAGGCCGACCTGTACCCGGCCCAGCTTTCCGGCGGGCAGAAACAGCGAGTCGCCATTGCCCGCGCCCTGGGCATGGACCCCCACGTGATGCTGTTCGACGAGCCAACGTCGGCGCTGGACCCGGAGCTTATCGGCGAGGTACTGACCGTGATGCAGAAGCTGGCCCGCGAGGGGATGACCATGCTGGTGGTCACCCACGAGATGGGCTTTGCCCGCGAAGTGTCGGACCGGATTATCTTTATGGAGCACGGGGTCATTGTGGAGCAAGGCCCGCCCGACCAGCTTTTCTACGCCCCCAAACACAACCGGACGCGGGAATTCCTGTGGAAAATCACCGAGCTGTACGGTAAAGACCGCGACAACGCGGCACCGGCATCAGGCTGAACATTCTCCTCTAAGGTGCTCCTATGGACGAACTGATAGTTTTTCTTCAGCGGGTCATCCCGGATTTCATCGAAGGAACCAAAATTACCCTCCAGCTCACCGTGGTTGCCCTGGCGCTGGGCGCGGCCATTGGTCTGCCGGCGGCCCTGGCCCGCGTATATGGCGGCAAGTGGCTCAAGAAGATTGCTGTGGCCTACATTGAGCTGTTCCGGGGAACGCCCCTGCTGGTGCAGTTATTTGTTATTTACTACGGTCTGCCCGACGTGGGCATTACCCTTTCCCGGTTTGGCGCGGCTTACCTGGCCCTGGGACTGAACAGCGGGGCCTACCAGGCCGAATATTTTCGCGGAGCCATCCAGGCCATCGGCAGTGGGCAGATGATGGCGGCGCGGGCCATCGGTATGTCGCAAATCAAGGCCATCCGATACATCATTATGCCCCAGGCCCTGCGGCTGGCCCTGCCGGCCTGGTCCAACGAGGCCATTGCGATGGTCAAATACACCGCCATCGTCTTCCTCATCGCCGTGCCGGATTTGATGACCAAGGCCAAACTGATTGCCGGTCGCTATTTCAACCCCATTCCGGTTTACATCACCGTAGCCATCATTTACATCATTCTGGTAGCCATTGCCACGGTCATTATGCGCACCGTGGAGCGGAAGCTGGAAACGCCCGGTCTGGAGCTGGAAACCGAACGGCACTAGACTGGGGGATGCGTTTGACCCCAATCTAACATGAATTACAATGACGGTATACACACCGCCAGAGATTGTGGCTCAGGAGCAAGGCGATGAGATGGCAAGACTATATCACCGTTGACCCCAACATTTGTCATGGGAAGGCCTGTATTAAGGGAACGCGTATTATGGTGTCGGTCATTCTGGACAATCTGGGAGCGGGATTGACACCAGAGGAAATATTAGAGGATTACCCATCCCTAAAGGCTGAGGCTATCCGGGCCGCAATTCTTTATGCCG
>RFJV01000570.1 GCA_003694775.1 Chloroflexota bacterium
GGGTGGAAGGCCGGTCGGTGGGGGCGGGTACATCTCTGGCCCCCCAGGCCAGCACCAGAACGGCCAGCGCGGCCGGGATGATGCTGACCAGCACCACCGTTTGAAACGCCGGCCGGCCCAGCGACAGGGCACGGCCCTGCGCGGCCCACACAATCCCCAGCGCAATCAGCAGGCCAACCATTGCCCCGGCAGTGTCGCCGGCCCGGTGCAGGCCAAAGGCCAGGCCGCGGTTGCGCTCGGTGATGCTGTCGGCGATGAGCGCGTCGCGGGGCGCAGTGCGGATGCCCTTGCCTACGCGGTCGGCAAAGCGGACGGCCAGCACCCAGCCCCAACTGGACGCCAGATACAGAAACGGCTTGGACAAAGTCGACAGGCCGTAGCCGGCCACGGCCAGCCGTTTGCGCTGGCCCAACCGGTCGCTCAGCCAGCCGGAAAACACCTTGAGCAGGCTGGCGGTCATCTCGGCCAGCCCTTCAATCAGGCCCACCACACCGGTCCGGACTCCCAGCACATTTGCCAGGAAGAGCGGCACCAGATTGAGAACCATTTCACTGGACACATCGGTTAAAAAGCTGGTGATGGTGGTGACCCACACGTTGCGCGGCAGGTCACCCAGAGCAGAACGGGTCGAAGCCGCGGTGCGGTTTAAGGACATTGTCTCAATCCTCCAGTTCGCGGGCCAATACCTGCAGGATGCCGGCCCGGCCCAGCAGTCCGACCAGCACCCCCTGCCGGTCGACCACCGGCAGGCGTTTGATATGGTGCGACAGCAGAAGCTGAAGCGCGGTCAGAAGCGGAGTGTCTGCCTGCACACAGATGGGGTTGGGGGTCATCACTTCTGCCGCGGTGCGCTGTTGGAGATGCAGGCCGGCCCTTCCACCCACCGTTTTACGCCGGGTAAGCGACTGGATAATGCCGGGGCGCTCGGTTTCGGTGGCCCGTTTGAGCAGGTCGCCGTCGGTGATGATGCCGACCACCCGCTGTTGGTCATCTACAACGACCACCCGCCGGCGGGCACTGCCCACCAGCAGGTCGACCACCTGGGCCAGCGGCGCGTCGGCATGGACGGTGGGCACATTGGTCAGCATAATGTCTTTGACCAGGGCGTGCCGTCCGGGGGGCGGATTCTGGCGGGGAAGCTCGGCCACAGGGGGACGGGCCAGGGCGCGCAGAATGTCGGCCCGGCTGATAATGCCGACCAGCCGGCCTTCGGCATCGACCACGGGCAAGCGTTTGATGCCGTGCTTCTGCAGTTGGCCGACCGCCTCGGCCAGGGAGGCGGAGGCGGTAATCAGGACCGGGTTTCTGGTCATCACATCGGCCACGGTTTGGCCGCTTTGCCGGAGCCGGCGCAGTTCCGCGGTCAGTTCGTCGCGGGTCAACTGCCGCTGGGCGCTGACCGCCAGCAGGCTGGCCCGCTTGAGCAGGTCGCCATCGGTAACAATGCCCACCGGACGGCCTTCACCATCCACCACGGGCAGGGTGCGGTATACCTTGTCCAACAGCATTTCGACCGCGTCGGCCAGGGGGGTGTCGGGCTGAACCGTGTGCACCTCGCGGCGCATCACGTTCTGAACGGGAATGTCGGCGGGCAGGTCCTGCAGGCGGCGGTGGCTGTAGGTGACTACTTCCACGTCCTGTACGGTAATCAGGCCTTCGGTGACCATTTCGCGCAGGCGGGGCATCACCCGGCTGACCCGCTCCGGGCTGTCGACCCATTCAATCACCAGAGGCAGGTCGGCGGAGAGGGCGACCAGGCTGGCGGTATGGATGCGGCTGTGCGCGCCAAAGCCGGCCAGGCCGCGGGTAACGGTCGCACCGGCACAGTCTTCCTGTTTGAGCAGGTCCAGCACGGCCATGTAGAGCGGTTTGCGGCCCCAGCGGTCGCTTTCGCCGATGTAGACGGTAACTTTTTTTGCCAGGCCGATAATCTGCATGCTTATCCACCTCCTTGCAGTAAGCGGGCCAGAAAGATACCCAACCCCACTCCGCCCAACCCCAGGGCCGTGTTGCCGGCAAAATTGAGCAGGGCGACGCTCCAGCCGCTTTGCTCCAGCAGGCGAAAGGTTTCAAAACTGAACGAGGAGAAAGTGGTAAACCCGCCCAGGAAACCCACGGCAATGAGCAGGCGAAGCTCCGGGGAAACGGCCAGCCGTCCGGCGGCCAGGGTCAGGAAAAAGGCGATGATGAAACTGCCGCTGACGTTTGCCAGCATGGTTCCGTAGGGGAAATCGGACCCCCACCACTGGGCGGCCCACTGCTGTACCAGGTAGCGGGCATTGGCGCCGAGAAAACCGCCCAGTCCTATCCATAAATACTGCCACATGTATCGACTGTTCCTCCTTTAGACCCCACGCGGCGGGCGCGCCCCGGCAATGGCCTCGATGGCCCGGAGCCAGGAGTCGCCTTCAACACCGAACGGCTCACGGACATTGTGGTCGTTTTTGCGGATAAATTCGCGCAGGTGGTGCTGAAGCCGCTTCCAGGCCGCCTGCTGGGCGCGGCGCAGGTGGTTGAATGTGGTCGGGTCCTGGGTCTGGCGCAGAACCTGCCGGAAATGGGGCAGGCACAGGCCGTGAGAGTTCTGGTAATAGGGCAGAAGTTCGGGCAGATGGTCGAGCAGTGCCCGGATGTAGCGTGCTTCGGTGGTGCGGGTCAGGGCGCAGACGGGGCAGTCGGTTTGGGGGGACAGCTCATCGGCGAGCGCATCGCCGCCGCCGGTCTGCCGCTGGCCGAACAGGCGTCCCAGACCCGCGGGCGGGGGCGGGTCGAAGCGGGCCTGGGCCAGCAGGTCGAGCAGGGTAGTGATGACTTCTTCCATCAGGATGGCCGCGCCCAGCGATGCGCCGTGGCGCACCAGCAACCAGGCATGCCGGGGGCAGTAGCCCCGTGAGCGGCTCAGCTCCTGCCGGATGTCCGGGTCGTTCACCAGCTCCCAGAGCACCCCGTCGATGTACTGGTCGGCAGTGCGGTTCAGGAGGCGGCAGAATGGACAGCCGGCCTCCTGAAAAGCCTGCTGTAAATCAAAAAAGGCAGATGGTTTAGTCATAATCCAGAAGCCTCGGCATGATGGCTAATTGTGAATGGGGAATGGATAATTGTCAATTTTGGGGAGGGGAGATACACCAAACCTCCGGCGATTGACGGGCGTTCAGTTTATTGTTAGAATGGGGAGACAGGGAGACAAGGAGACAAGGAGACGGGGAGACAAGGAGACAAGGAGACAAGGGGACAGGGAGACGGGGAGGCAGGGAGACAGGGAGACAAGGGGACGGGGAGACGGGGAGGCAGAACTTTCCAACTCCCAAACTAACCAGCTTACTAACTCACCAACTATTCCAGGAGCTGTGTATGAAGGCGATTCTCGTACAATCTGAACAGGAAGGCTATCCGCTGGTGTGGGGCGACGCGCCGGAGCCGGTGGCCGGGCCGGGAGAGGTGCTGGTGGACATCTACGCTACGGCGCTCAACCGGGCAGACCTGATGCAGAGAGCCGGCAAATATCCCCCGCCACCCGGTGCATCGGAAATACTGGGGCTGGAAATGGCCGGGGTGATTTCTGCCCTGGGAGAAGGGGTATCCGGCTGGCAGGTGGGCGACCGGGTGTGTGCTCTGCTTCCCGGCGGGGGGTACGCGGAGCGGGTCAGCGTGCCGGCGGCTGTGCTGATGCCGGTTCCTGCGGGTTGGAGCTTTGAGCAGGCCGCGGCTATGCCGGAAGTGTTTTTGACGGCGTTTGTCAATCTGTTTATGGAAGCCGGTCTGCAGGAAGGGGAAACGGTGCTGGTCCACGGCGGGGCCAGTGGGGTCGGTACGGCGGCCATTCAACTGCTCCGGGAAGCCGGCAATCCGGTTTTTGTCACCGCCGGCACCGACGAAAAAACGGCCCGCTGTCTGGAACTGGGGGCAGAACTGGCTATCAACTACAAGACCGATGACTTCGCGGCCCGGATTATGGCGCATACCGGCGGGCAGGGGGTCGATGTTATCCTGGATATGGTCGGGGCGGCGTATCTGGAGCGGAATCTGCGCTTGCTGAAGACACGGGGCCGGCTGGTCATCATCTCTACCCTGAGCGGCAGTAAAGCCGAAATCGACCTCCGCTACCTGATGGGCCGGCGACTGCGGGTGATTGGTTCGGTTCTGCGGGCGCGGCCGGTAGAGGAGAAAACGGTTATCAAGGAGCAGTTTATGGCCCGCTTCTGGCCGGCCCTGGAAAGCGGGCAAATCCAGCCGGTGATTGACTCGGTGTTCCCCATTGAGCAGGCCAATGAAGCCCACCAGCGTATGGCAGAAAACCGCAATATCGGCAAAATTGTGCTGAAAGTGCGAAAATAAAAACCGCCCGGCGCAAACCGGGCGGCAAAGCTACAGGTAATCCTCGCTGTTCCAGGGTGGAAGCTGGTTGACTTCGTCGGGGGTCAGGCGGATGATGACCAGCGGCTCGCTCATCTCCAGCACGTCGGCCTCGTTGATGGCAATCCAGCGCGGAATCAGCCGCTCATGGTACACCAGCAGGTGGGTCAGAGTGCGGTAGGTCGGGTCGACCATACAGCCGGCTACCCGCCCAATGTGGACCTCGGACTGGGTGAAGACACGGGTTTGCCAGCGGAGGGGCATGGCCTCCGGGTCCGGGGCGGCGGTCTCCAGGGCCTGCTCTTCGGGGTGCTGAACCAGCCACGGACCGGTGTAGTCCAGAGTGGTGGAGATGTCGCCGGCAGAGGGGGACAGGCGGCGCAGGTGGTAGTCGGGAAGCTGGACCAGGTGCTTCTGGGCCAGCTTGACGTGCACGCCCTGCACGTCGGCGTGGGATACGTTGTGGAACGGAATCAGCTTCAACTGCTGTTGCAGGTAAACCCGGTAGCTGAGCACCAGATGGGTGACCACCCGCGTTTCGGCATTGACCAGCACAGCCCGCAGACTGCCCAGCGAGTCGTCCAGACCGATAACCGGCTGTTTCCAGAACAGGGCCATCGGCAGGGGCTTCAGTTCACCGGAGGGCAGTACCCCGGCTTGGTCCATCGGCAGTTCAAACAGGCGGCGCAGGTCGCGGACGGCGGAGCGGTCGGCCAGGGCCATCAGCACATCGCCGGCTTTCAGTTCATCATCTCCGTGCACCAGCCGGGTGCGCAAACCCTCTTCCCGCTTGGCAGTCAGCAGACTGCCGGCAGGCAGGGGCAGGTCGCGCACCTTGCGGCCATCGGCAAAAGAGCCGGGGGCCACGGTTAGCTCCAGCAGTTCCTTGCCGGTCAGCCGGCCCAGACGGAACTCCTCGGCCCACTCCTGCATTTCGGCCCGGCGGCGAATGGCTATATTGTAGGCCCGCACAATGTTGGTTCGCCAGACCATTCCCCGCAGGCGGGTGGGATCCTTCCGGCTGACCACCGGGATGCGGCCAATGTTGTAGCTTCCCATCCGCTTCAGCACCATCCACATCGGCTCATCGGGATAGGCCACAATCAGTTGGGTGGTGGCAATATCACCGACGGTCTTCTCCTGCCAGTTTTCGGACTGCATGGCCCGTTCCAGGTCCTGCAGGGTCACAATGCCGACCAGCCGGCGGCGGGAGTCGACCACCGGCAGGCCGTGGTGCCGCGTGTCGACCAGAATGCGCTCCAGTTCGGCCAGCGGCAGGTCGGGCGGCACGGTGGGCGGGTCGATGTCCATCACCTCGTTGACCCGCACACCCTGCATCACGTCGATTTCGTGTCCAAATTCCAGGCGCAAACCGCGGCGAAGCAAGGCCCAGGTGTAAACGCTCTCGTGGCCCAGCAGTTCGGTGAGGGTGGTGCTGGCAATGACGGCAATTATCAGCGGCAGAAGAATCCGAAAATCGTTGGTCATTTCAAACAGGAGCATAATGGCCGTAATGGGCGAGCGCACCGCGCCGGCCAGCACCGCGGCCATCCCCACCATTGCGTACGCCGGGGCCGGCGCAGTTATCGAGGGGAACCAGATATTGACCGCCTCACCGAACAGCGCGCCCAGCATCGCCCCGACAAACAGGGAGGGGGCAAAAACACCGCCCATTCCCCCGGACCCCAGCGTGACAGATGTCGCCAGAATTTTGACCACCACCAGCGCGGCCAGAATACCCAGCGAGACCTGCTGGCCGTTGAGGACGGTCTGAAGCTCCGGATAGCCCTGCCCCATCACCTGCGGCAGGAACAGCCCCACCATCCCGACCAGCAAACCGCCGAAACCGGCCTTGAGCGGAAGGGGGATGTCCCAGCCGTGAAAGTGGTCGCCAATGCGGTAGAGGCTCTGGATGTAAGCCACGGCAACAAAGGCGGCGGCAATGCCCAGGAGCAGGTAGAACCACAGCTCCCGGAAGCTGACAAAGGTGTAAGCCGGCACGGCAAAGGCCGCGCCCCGGCCCAGGATAATCTGCGTGGTCACGGCAGAAACCACAGCAGAAATAACAATCATGGCAAAGGCCAGCCCCTGAAACTGGCGCAGAATGATTTCCATCGCAAAGAACGCGCCGGCCAGGGGGGCGTTGAAGGCCGAGGCAATCCCTGCCGCCGCGCCGCACCCCACCAGGGTGCGGGTCTGGTCGGCGGAGAGGCGGAGCCGGCGGGCCACACCGGAGCCAACCATAGAGCCGACCTGCACGCTGGGGTCTTCCGGTCCGGCAGACCCCCCGGACCCCAGGGTGATAACGGAGCCTAACACGCGGGTAATGATGGGCCGGAAATGAAGATGCCCGCCAAAAAGCATCACCCGCTCGATAACATACGCCACCCCGTGGGAACTGTGCGGGTCGGCAAATTTCCAGGCCAGCAGGCCCACTATCAGGCCGCCCAGCAAGGGCAGGAGGACCAGGGCATAATGTTCGGCTCCCATTTCTGCCAGGCGGGGGCGGAGGATGTCAAAGAAAAATTCGTGGCTGAGGTTAATCAGTTCGTGCAGGAGGATGGTTCCCAACCCTCCCAACAGCCCCACCGCGGTGGCAGTCATCAGCATATAAAACTGCTGGCCGGTCCGCCCGCGGCGAAGGCGGATGCTTACCCAACGAAACCAGGACCGGATGAAACTATCCATATAGAGATACCTCACTTGGAAAGGATGAAGACGGAATGGGCTGTTTCACAACCGGTAAAGTGTAGTCCTGTTGCAGAGGGAATGTCAAATCAGAGGGGCGGTGTGATGCTTGCCTGCGCAGAAGATTTGAGTATACTATGGGGCAGAAAGACTGCCGTGCCCCCGTAGCTCAGAGGATAGAGCAGAGGTTTCCTAAACCTTGTGTCGCAGGTTCGACTCCTGCCGGGGGTACAGAAAAAGCTGGCTCATGTATCGTACGCGTGCTTTGTAAGGGCGACCGGCCGGTCGCCCTTACAATAATAAGCACTTATTTTACACATGAGCGAAAGCTCCGGTGAGCAGTGGCCGGAGCTTTTTGTTTGCTTTACCTGCTGGCTGGGGCGACAGAATCGGCCTGCCCCAGCAGACATTCATACAGTTGGGGCTTGCAGTCCGTTTGAATGAACGCCTCAATGCGGTCGCCGGGCTGGAGACGGGTATCGCCGTGGGCAATGATGACCTGTCCGGAGGCCCGCCGGATAGACACAATGACCGCTTCTCGCGGAAGCAGACGGCCCAGTTCGGCCAGGGTCTTGTTCACGCAGGGGGAATCGGGGGTCACATCGATTTCCACAAACTCGGTGTTGTCAATGTGGCGCAGTTTGATGCGCTCCATCCGGTGCTGAATTTTGGCCCGGTTGGTCAGGGCGATGTTGTACGCCTTGAGGATGTCGGAGCGGCGGATAACGCCCAGCAGTTTTTTGGGATTGTCGCGCGCCACCACCGGCAGACGGCCCACGTCGCGCACGTTCAGTCGGCGCAGAACATCGGCGATGGTTTCATCGGGGTAGGCGACCAGCAAATCGGTGGTGGCGATTTCGCGCACGGTGGTCTGGGTAATGGACATCCCTTTGTCTATGGCCCGGTCTACGTCCGATACGGAAACAATCCCGTACAGGTCGCCATTTTCGTCGACCACCGGCAGGGCGCGGCGGTTCAGGCGGCTGAATTCTGCCATCAGGTCGCGCAGGTTCATATCCAGGGGAACGGTTTCGAGCTGGCGGGCCATGGCCTCTTCCACAAACACCCCCTGCATTACATCAACGTCCCGTCCAGACCGGAGCTGGATTCCCCGGCGCAGGAGTTTGAGGGTGTAAATATTTCCCTGCCGCAGTCGCTCCGACAGCAGGGTGCTGATAACGGTAGCAAACATAAGCGGCAGAATCAGCCGGTAGTCGCCCGACATTTCGAAGACGATGATGATGGCCGTAATTGAGGCGTGGGTGGCCGCGGCAAACAGGGCGGCCATACCTACCAGGGCGTACGCGCCCGGCGCGGCAGTAATGGCCGGAAAAGCAGTGTGGACCAGTTCGCCGTAGGCCCCGCCCAGCATGGCCCCCACAAACAGCGACGGGGCAAAAACGCCGCCGGAGTTGCCCGAACCGAGGGTAAAGTTGGTGGCCAGCATTTTGCCAAAAATCAGCACTGCCATCAACCCCCAGGCCAGATGGCCGGTGATGGCCTGTTCAATAAATTCCAGGCCGGCCCCCATCGTATCGGGCAGGAAAATTGCCAGTACTCCCAGCAGAACGCCACCTACCGCGGGCTTGAAAGCGTCGGGGAACTTCCAGTTGTCGAACAGGTCTTCAAACCAGTACAGGCTGGTCACCACCAGCCAGGCGGTCAGCGCGGCCAGAATACCCAGAACGGCATAGAACAACAGCTCCCACGGACTGACCATCGCGTAGGCAGGCACGGAAAAAGCCGGCGTGTCGCCCAGAAACCGCCGGCTGACAATACTGGCCGTGACCGCGGCAATGACCACATTGCCAAAGTAGGCGGTGGTAAATTCCCCCAGGATGACTTCCATAGCGAAGATAGTGCCGGCAATGGGGGCATTGAATACCGCGGCAATCCCCGCCGCGGCGCCGCAGGCCACCAGATTCCGTATCCGGTCTACGGACAGGTGGAAAACCTGCCCGGTCACCGAACCAAGGGCCGAACCAATCTGCACAATTGGGCCTTCACGTCCTGCCGACCCGCCGCTTCCGATGCAGGCCGCAGACGCCAGGGCCTTGATGACCACCACCTGGGGTCGGATGCGCCCGCCCCGCAGGGCAATGGCCTGCATGACTTCCGGTACGCCGTGTCCTTTGGCTTCGCGGGCAAATCTGGTAATCAACGGGCCGGAGATAAGGCTTCCCAGCACCGGAATCAGAACAATGGCAAATACTCCCAGCCAGGGAATGAGGCCAGCGTGGACAATATCGAAGAAGAAGTGCTGGAACTGGTCAATCAGCCAGATAAAGGCAATGGCTCCCAGCCCCGTACTCACCCCGACCAGGATAGAGGTAACCAGCACAATGGCCGTTTCCGAAGGTTGGTAGCGGTCCAGGATAGCCCGAACAGCTTTTGCCAGTTTGTTCACGAAATCGGAGGTTGAAGTTACCAGGGCGTTGTCGGGAAGCATTCTGGTCAGGTCCTTTCAGCCATATTTAAACGAAAGCCGTGCCCGCGGACGGTTTCCACGTAGCGAGTTTCCGGGTCAATTTCGGCCAGCCGCTCACGCAGACGGCGGGCCAGAGCGTCGATAGCCTGTTCGGAGATACCTTCTGCGGCCTCGTCGGGCCACACGGCTTCAACCACGGCCTGCCGGGAGACGATGTTGCCGGCATTCTTGTACAGCAGTTCCAGCAAGGTGTACTGGGCCGGAGAGAGCGGCGGCTCTATCTCCACCCCGGCAACCCACACCCGGCGGGCGGCCATGTCTATCCGGATAGAGGGCCGGTACTGTACCGACTGCAGAACCGGCGCGGTGGCTTCGTCCTCTACAAAGCTCAGTTTGGCGCACAGGGCAATGCCAATCTCGTCGCCGTTGCGCATCAAGCGCGGCTCGTGGTATACCGGCTCCCCGTTCAGAAAGGTGCCGTTTTTACTGCCCAGGTCGCGAATGGTATACCCGTGGAGGGTGCGGCTGATTTCGGCATGCCGGCGCGACACCTGCCGGTCGTTAATCTGAATATCGCTGTCTGCCTCGCGGCCAATGACCATCTTTGGCTTGACCAGAGGCCA